>CANRIE010000070.1 GCA_947630585.1 uncultured Bacilli bacterium
TTTTTATAGATAGAGAGGTATATATGAATAATAATAAAAAAATATTAACTATTGCAATAATAAGTATCTTAATTATTACATTAGTAGGAACATTCGCTTTATGGAATTATTTTAAAGTAGGAACAAATCAACAACTAATTGCAGGAGATATTTATATGAAGTATACAGAAGGAACTGCTTCAATTAATATAACAAATGCCATGCCAAGTAAAACATATGACCCAAAACAAGTGTTTGAGTTTACAATAGAAGGAAAGAATACTTATACAAAACCAATCTGGTATGAAATAGTAATTAATCATGGAGCTGATCATGAAACAAGAAAAACAAGAATACCAGATGAGTTTTTAAGATTTAGGTTAACTGAACAATTGCCAGATGGTGAAGAAACTGAGGTAATAAAAGAAGGCAAGTATGAAGATTTTAGTAAAGGAACTAAAATCTGGGTAAATACAATTGCTGCAAATCAAACTGATGAAATACAAATAACCTATAAGTTATACATGTGGGTATCAGATGAAATGCATTTAGGAGCAGGAGAAGATGCAGATTCATCAGATATGGATATGGAAACATGGAATAATGATGCTTTTGCATCAGTAAAAGTAACAGTAAATGGAGACTTTGAAGATAAAACAGAAGTTCCTGTAGTAAAACTAAGTAGTGAAACAGGAAATATAGCTTTAAATGCTAAGTCAAAAATTAAAATAACAGCACCAACAAGTGGAACATTTAAAGCAACAGCCGAACAACCAGAAATAGCAACGCCAACACTTAGTACAGAAACAGGAACAGATACAGTCTTAACAGTAGAAGGGAATCAAGAAGGAACAACAAATATAAATGTTAATTTTAAACCAGATAGTAAATTATATAAAGAGACAACAGTTATTTATAATATATCAATAAATAAAAAAGCAACCTCAGTTATAAAAGCAACAATAGGAACTGAAGGAGGAATAATAGGAGTAAGTAATTCTAATCTAAAATTAGAAGAAGAAAATGAAGATACAAGAGAATATAGATATTCAGGACTTGGAGTAAAGAATTATGTAACGTTTAATGATGAGATTTGGAGAATAATTGGAGTATTCAAGGATGAAAATGGTAATGAGTTAGTCAAGATAGTTAAAAATGAAATATTAACAGCTAGTGAGATGCCAGATTCATATCAAGCAAATGGTAAAACGTTCAAAATAAGATACAGTAGTTCATCAGCAACAGCATATTGGAATTATGATGAAAGTAATTATAAGAATGACTGGGCCGAAGCAGGATTAATGTATTGGCTAAATTCCAAAGGAACAGCAGATGGATATTTAAAAATATTATCAACAAATGCTAAAAATATGATAGCAAAAACAAAATATTATTTAGGAACAATAACTTATGGAAGTCCTCATTATATAGAAGATACTGCAATTGAAGCATATAAGAATGAAAGATTGGTAACAGGTTGCAGTGGAAATAAAGGATTAAGTTCCAATATTAATGGAAGTGCAGTAACAAGTAATAGTAATTGTCGAGTATGGGCAAATAATGCAGCATATTGGGAAGGAGAAATAGGACTTTTATATCCAAGTGATTATGGATTTAGCTCAGATAGTAGTTTTTGGAAAACGATATTAGGAAAAGATTCATTTAATGGAATGCCATCTAATACAAGCTGGTTACAAAAAGAGGCCAATCACACATCAATCAACGAATGGCTTTTGTCACCTAGTTCTAATAGTGCTAGTCATGTCACTAATTGGAGTTCAAATTTGAGTGGTCACTTGCACGACGGAGACTTACGTGGTCGCAATGCAACTAACTACTTTGGTGTCCGTCCTTCCCTTTATCTTAAATCAGATGTTACAATAACCTCCGGAGATGGCTCCTCAGACCAACCTTACCAATTAGAACTAAATTAATATTAAAAGACTAAATGATTTCATAATCAAATAGTCTTTTTCTTATCATCTATACCAGGTATTTCTCTATCTTGTAATCTCTTAATAGTACCATATTCAAGCATTTCTTTCATATCTTTTCTATTAAATATCTGTAAATAATCTAAATCATATAATACATACATATAATCATCATTACTATTATCATATAAAGATAATAATACATCAACACTATATCTATTATTACAATCAGAAACAACTTGAATATCTATATTACTTAAATTATATTTTTTCTGTAATTGCTCTAAACTTGTTATAAATATACTTAACTTATTAACTGCATCTAAATTATCATTAATTCTTGAATAAGCAATCTCAATATATCTTAACAAATCTTTAACATCATTACTAATTGGATTATCATAAATAAACCTAGTTCTTGGTAACATAACATCATTATAATCAAAAAATTTACTTTTATAATATCTACTTAAAAAATTATTAAAAGATAACTTAGTTTTTTCATTCTTATTACGGCAAGTAATACCATTTAAATTATCATTTAACTTAATATTAATTAAATCTGATGAAAAGATACTATTAACTAAATCTAACTTAATTAAATATTCATTATATCTAAATACTATATATGGATGTTTAGTTCCATATTCATAATTTTCAGGATAAACTTTATAATTAATATTTAATTTCTTTAAATAATAAGCAAGAATAGCATACATTTCAAAGCAAACAACTTTAGTATTTCTTAAATTAATTTTCGAAATATATCTTATTCTTTGATGATAATCACATTCACCTAAAAAGTATCTAATGTCATAGTCAAATAAAGAACCAAGTTTTAAATATACTTTCATTAGTTTATCAAAAGGAGCTTTCCCCTTTTCCATTTCTTTATCTAAAATACTTTCTAATTGCATACTAATTACTATATCATCTAAATTATTATCAGTAGTTTCTTGAAATTTATTAAATGCTTCATAGTCAACATATTGCATGCTAACTAAATCTTTAATTCTCTCTATAACATCATTACTAAAATCATATAAATCTAAAATATGTTCTTTCTTTAAATACTCGATTAATGCATAAACAAAATGACTAAGTTCATAACCCCTAAAAATATTCATATTACCAATTAATTTATAATCTCTTATATCTAA
>CANRIE010000071.1 GCA_947630585.1 uncultured Bacilli bacterium
ATTGCTTTTTATGCTAAAGACTTTGATAGTAAAGAAGAAATAATTGATATAATTGATGATTATAATAAAAAAGAAAGAGATAATAATAGAGAAGAAAATGTTATTAGATATACAGATGTTGTTGGAACAATGATTGGAAGTGTTTCTTCAATTGTTAACACGATTAGTTATGTACTAATTGCCTTTGTAACCATATCTTTAATTGTATCTAGTATTATGATTGGTATTATTACTTATATAAGTGTAATTGAAAGAACTAAAGAAATTGGTATCTTAAGAGCAATTGGTGCTAGTAAAAAAGATGTTTCAAGAGTTTTCAATGCTGAAACAGTTATAATCGGTTTTTCAGCCGGTTTAATGGGAATTATTGTTACAGCTCTTCTTAATATTCCAATCAATATAGTTATTAAGAACATAACTGGTATAAGTGGTATTGCAAGTCTACCTATTATAGGAGCTATCATATTAATTATTATAAGTATTATTTTAACTTTAATTGCTGGTTTAATTCCAGCTCGGGTTGCAAGTAAGAAAGACCCAGTTGAAGCTTTAAGAGTTGAATAAAGAATCATTTTGATTCTTTTTCTTTACGTAAATTAATACTTTTTATCTAAAAAACTATTGTATCTTATTTCTATTTATTATAAAATGTAGATAGTAAAGGATGGCAGTTATGAAAGATAAAAGAGTTATTATAGTTATAATTATAGTATTAGCCTTAGTTTTAGGCTTTTCTATATATTTTGTTTATACTAATATAAAACAATCTGATTTAATAACTAAGGATACTTTGTTTTTATGTCCTGGCGAAGATGAAAGATATCATGCTGGTAATAATGGTATTCTTGAATTAGTAAAAGCCTCAGATAATAAACATGAAAATGAGGTTTGTGACGGGAAATTTGTTGGAAAATATGTTTGTACTAATAAAGATTGTGGTTATGATTTTGGATCTCAATGGTTTAGTTGGTATAGCGATTATAATAAAGGTGTAGCAACGATATATGATACTAACGAAGAAACTTATGTTGAGAATGGTTTTTGTATGATTTTAAAAATAGTAAAAAATTGACAGAAGAAATTGGTAGATTTTTTTATGTTGCTTATGAAGATAATTCTAAAATGTATTTTATTGTATCTCAAGGTTCTGATGAAGGAATTGTTGACAGTCAAGGCAATATTATAATTGATTTTGGAAAATATGATGACATTGATTTTGCTGGAGGAGAATTTGATCCAGATGTTCTTCAATTAAATGGTATTTATGCTGTTAAGAAAGATAATAAATATGGTTTTGTTGATGTAACAACAGGTAAAGAAATAACCAAAATAGAATTTGATCAATATCGATATGTAGGAACTGATAATGATACTCTTCGGTTTGTTACTGAAATGGCTAATCGTAATTCAAAAGAAATTTATGTTGTTTCTAATAACGTTGGTAAGATAATTAATTATAAAACAGGAAAAGTTACAAGAACATTAAATAAAGTATATGATTATGTTTTTCCCTTAAGTAAAGATTTAATTTTAGTTGAAGAGGGTAATACTTTTGACATTTTGGATGAAAATAATAAAAGTGTTTTAAAAGAAAAATTAATTGTTAATAATGCTATTAATTTATATTGGGATATCAAAGATTCTAATTGGGATAACTATGATTTTAAGGAGTTTGAAATTATTCTTATAGATAATGATGTATATTCTCCAAATGGACATGTCTATATCTTCGATATTGATTCAAGAACTTTAACGGAATATTAGGAGGAAACTATGAAAAAAGATAAAAATATACAAGAGGAAAATTCTCAGGTAAAAACTAAAAGTAATAAAACTATTAAGATAATAATTGCAATCATTACACTTATAGTAGGAGTGGGACTAATTTATTTTGGCTATAATTCATTTATTAAGAAAGATAAGCCAACCGAAGAAGAAAATACTAATACTAATACTAATAGTAATAGTTTAATAACTACAGATACTTTGTTTTTATGTCCTGGATCAGAAGAAGATAGTAATGGAAATATTGGTCATCTTGAATTAGTAAGAGCAGTTGAAGAAAAGCAGGAAAGTGAAGTATGTAGTAATTATATTGGTAAATATGAATGTCCAGATGGGAACTGTTATAGATGTGATGATCTTGATTGCCGTTATTTAGTTGCTGGTCAATCTTTTGTAAGTTATATAAATTCTAAAACAGGAATTGCTTCAATCTATGATATAAAAGGTGATGATTACGGTTCAAATTTATTTCTATATGATTTTAAAAATAATAAGAAATTAACTTCAGAAATGTCCTTTAGCATGGAAGTATATAGAGAAAATGAAACAAGATATTTTTATGTTCATCAACGAGATGGTGAAAAATATAAGCCTGGTATAATTGATAGTTATGGTAAAACTATAATTCCTTTTGATAAATATGATGATATTGATATTTGTGAAGGTTGTTCAGCACCAAGTGGCACTGAAAGTATTATAGATAGTGGAGTAGTAGCGGTTTTAAAAAATAAAAAGTATGGATTTGTTGATATTAAAACTGGTAAAGAATTAACTAAAATAGAGTTTGATTCTTATGGCTTTTCTAAAGGAGAAGAATCTAGTCCTTTAGGAATCTTTATTGATGAAGAAATAGCTAATCGTAATTTAAAATTAGTATATGTTGTTTCAAATAATGAAGGAAAAATAATAAACTTTACAACGGGAGAAGTTATTAGAACTTTAGATAAAGTTTATAAATTTGCTTTTCCATTAACTGAAGAATTGGTTTTAGTAGTAGAAAATAAGAAAATAGATATCTTAGATAAAAATAATAAAAGTATTTTAAAAGAAAAATTAAACTATACCTTTGAATTAGATCTTTATTGGAATAATAAAGATAATTATAATTTTAATAATTACGATTTTAAGGAAT
>CANRIE010000072.1 GCA_947630585.1 uncultured Bacilli bacterium
AAAGTTATATTTCAACTTGATGATAAAATAATTGATGTAAAATCAAAATAGCTAGTTGAAAAAGAAACTTTTTTTTGATATACTTATAATGGTGAAGAGATATGGGGTTAGTTAAATTAGCATTTACATCAATTAATAGTACATTACATGATAAATGGGATGAATATATTAGATGTGATAGTATTGATACTAATGATTTAGTAGTTAAAAAAAGTGTTAAAAAGGGCTTTAATGGTTTAATTAGAATTAAGGTTTTAGATAATCAAACAATTTTGTTAATATCCAAAGGAAAGGTTTTAGATATAGGAAGTCAAGAGGGAATTTATTCTTTTAATGAGACTTCTAAACCAATATCTAATCTTCCTCTTAATAGAGTTAATTTAGATGATTTAAATTTAGAAGATAGTATTTATTATCTAAATACTCAAGAATTAAAAGATAATAAATTTGGAGAAATAGCTAAAGTTTTATATCATGATATATTATATAAAGATATATATTTAAGATATTATGGTAGTTTTTCTTTTAAAATAAGTAATTCCTTAATATTTTTTAATAGTATTATTAATAAAATAGATAATTATAAGAAAAATGATTTAATAAATGAAATAAATACTGAATTTACAAGAGGTCTTAATTTAAGTCTTGAATTATGTAGTAAAGATGGAATTAGTTATAAAAATTTAGTTAATAGTTCTCAGGTAATTATTAAATATTTAAATGAAGTTTTAAATTGGAAAGATAAAAGAGGTTTAGAAATAACTAATGTAACTTTAGAAAATGTTATTTTAGATAATGATTCCATTTTAAAAATAAATAATCAAATAACTAGTACTTATGAAGAACCTAAGATAATAAATAAAGTAAATATTGTTAAAACTTGTCCTCGTTGTGGAAGTGAAATAATGGGTAAGTTTTGTTCAGAATGTGGATTTAAAGTAGAATAGAAAGGAGTGACCCAACATGGTTAAAATTAATTTTGTATTAAAAATGTATGTTAACAATATGATAACAATGGGGGGGGCGTATCAAAAAATCATCTAATTAAAATTACAATAAATACTATTTTTCGACATATAAAACTGGTAGAATAATACTAGGTTTTATATGTCTTTTAATTTTGATTTGTAAAACGGGACATAATATGTTAAAATATAAATAGGATAGGAGTTGTAAAAAATGAAAAATAATAATAAAAAAATATTAATAGTAGGAATAATAACTTTATTAGTTATGGTAGGAGTAATAGGTGGAGCATTTGCATTTTTTATATTTGCAAATACAACTGAATCACAAGTCTTAGTTGCAGGAGATGTATTTATGAAATATACAGAAAGTGATACTGTTATAGATGCTGATATGATGATGCCAAGAAGTAGTTATGACCCTAAAACTTATTTTGAATTTACAATAGAGGGGAAGAATACTTATTCAAAAGATTTATATTATGAAATATTAATAAATCATGGAGAAGATCATGAAACAAGAACTATAAGATTAGAAGATAAATTCTTAAGATTTAGACTTGAAGAAATAGTAGGTGAAGATGTTACTCCAGTTATAGAAGAAGGAACTTACGAAGAGATAGATAACACAAAAATCTGGGTTAATACAATTAAAGCCAATACTAAAACTAAGACAAGTATTAAATATAGATTATATATGTGGATAACAGATGAAGTTAATATAAGTGCTAGTGGAGATTATACTAATGAAGTATGGAATAATGATGTTTTTGCAAGTATTAAAGTATCAGTTAATGGAGATTTCGAAGAAAAGAAATTAGAAAATGGTGAACCAGCTATTGATGTTATAAAAGAAAAAGTAGTAGCCTATGCTGATGCAAGTAAAAGTGACTTTGATGGTGGTTTAGTAGCAATAAATGAAGAAGGAAATTTATATAACGAAACAGCAGGAAATGAAACAATAAGAGAATACAGATATTCAGGATTAAATGTTAATAATTATATCTATTATAATTGTAAAGATAAAGATGAAGAAGGACATGATTTAGAACAAAATAGTGCTAATTGCGAGGTATGGAGAATAATTGGAGTATTTAAAGATGAGGACGGAAATGAACACTTAAAAATAGTAAGAAATAATGTGTTAACAAGAAATATGTTTCCTTCAACATTTAAAGCAAATAACAAAACATATAAAATTCAATATGCAGATGGTGGAGACTATGCACATTGGAATTATATTAGTACAAGTGATAATAATAATTGGGCAACAGCTGGACTCCAATATTGGTTAAATGCTGGAATTGATAAAGATACAAAAACACCAAGTGATGGGTATATGAGTTACTTGAGTGAAAATGCAAAAAGCATGATAGAAGAAACAAAATATTACTTAGGAAATATAGTATTTGGTAAAGATACAGCAGTAAGCGCCTATACTAACGAAAGAGGAAGTACAACTTGTAGTAGTAGTTGTAATGGTGGAGACGTATGGAAAGGAAATCAAGCAGCATGGAATGGAAATATTGCTTTAATGTATCCAAGTGACTATGGATATACTGCAAGTAGTAGTAATTGGAGTAGTCAAGCGATAAGTAATTATTCTAGTGGAGCAAGAGATACAAGTTGGTTTTATAAAACTGCAAATTATGATGGTGATGTTTGGCTTTTGTCACCTAGTTACTATGAAACATATTCTGTTGCATATTTGGCAGGAGGCGCTCTTGCTTCTAGTTGGGTAGGTGGACGTTATTTTGCTGATCGTGTTATTGCTACTTATCGTAGAGTTCAACCTTGCTTATATTTAAAAAGTGATGTTAGAATATTAGAAGATACAACTGGCGAAGAAACTAATCCTTATCAATTAACTATCTAGACCTTGTCAAGATTAGTGTGTAAATTTTTTTAATATTTATAAATTTTCAAAGAACAAAGATTTATTCTAAAAAGG
>CANRIE010000073.1 GCA_947630585.1 uncultured Bacilli bacterium
TTAGGACTATCTAATAAGAATTCATATTCTTTATAAGTATTAATTATAACTTGATTAAATGATTCTTGATATTCTAAATAACTATTAGCTTTAATATCTTTAAATGACATATAAATAACTGGATATTTATTCATTTCATTTAAACATTCTTTGTAATTACTTATTTTTAAGTCTTTAAATAATTCTTTGCTATCCATATTTATATCAAAGAAATATTTAATCATACTCATATTTAAAGTTTTTCCAAATTTACTTGGTCTAAATAAACCTATAACTTTGTTTTCATCCTCAATTATTTCTTTAATTAATAAAGACTTATCAATATAGAAATATTTTCCTTTAATTAATTCTTTAAAATCATTAATATCTGTTTTAATAATATTATTCATTACATATCACCTCATGTATTTAAATTATCATATATTTTATAATTTGTAAATAATATTTTATGATATTTTTGATTTTTTATTAAATCAGTAATTTATTATTATCTTTATACATAACACCCCACACGAATTAAAGTTGTGTGGGGTGTTATGTCCTTAATTTTTAATTTAATTTAAATTTATATTATGCATATTCCCTTCAATATCAATAAATATTGGTGATGCTATATCATCACATATTTGATTTCCACAATAAGATGAATTTGCTTCAATAAAACTAACAATATTTTTATAACCACCAACATTATTATGAATATCAATATTATCATCTATAATTAATTCATTATTATTACTTGGAACTAACATTATACCGTCTGCAAAACTAACTGTTCCATCTTCTTTTAATAAATATAATGTTTTTTGACCACCATTTCCATCATATAAAAATTCATAATTTAAAACATTAGTTGCAATATTTATCTTTTGATTATCTTTTTGGTAATATAAATTACCATTATTATCTAATTTTATATATCCTGATGGTCCCCTTTCAAAATATAGTCTATCTTTGGTATTATCATAATATTCTACTCTATTTTTTATAAAGTTATCTTTAAATATTTGATAAGATAAATTACTTTTAATATCATCATATTCTTTTTTTAAACCATCATCATAACTATACATATTACCATATATATCAACAAACATTGGAGAATATGCACCCCCCATATATAAAACTGAACCTTCTATAAAACTAACTATATTTTTATATCCACCTATATTATTAGTAATATCTAAATTATTTTTATTAAAAGTAATATTTGAACTTTCAGGTGTTGCTAAAGAAACTCCCTTAGCTATGCTTACTGTTCCATCTTCTTTCAAAAAATATAATAATCTTTGACCACCATTTCCTGTATATAGAAATTTATAGTTTAAAACATTAGTTGCAATTTTTTCTTTTTGATTATCTTTTTGATAATACAAATTACCATTATTATCTAATATGATATCACTATCTGAAGTGTGTGAAAGACCTGTTTCGACAACAAAATAATGTTTATTTTTAACTGTTGTATCATAGTATTCTTGACGATTTTTTATAAAATTATCTCTAAATACTTTATAGTCACTATCGAAAACATCAGAATTTAAATCATCATTTGAAAACTTTTTATTAGCAATTGTTGCTAATAAAATAATAACTATTATAATAACTGCAACTACTACCCCCATAATTACATATTTAATATTATTTTTCATATCCACTCTCCATAATATAATAATATCATACTTTTACTTATTTAAATTTTTATTTTTAAGTTTTTTACATATTTTGACATAAATTAATTATTTCAACTTATAAGTTATATTTCTAGCATTACCACATTTTATTATCATATCTCTTTTTATCATTTCTTTTAATATCTCAGAAGTTTTTACTTTTTTAGCATTTAAAACATTTTCTAATTCTTCTCTTGTTACTGTTTCTTTATTTTTCAAATAATCAACAACTACTTTATAGTCATCTTTAATAGTTAATTTGGGAAGTTTAACTAAAAAACTATTAGGTCCTACTAAAATTTCAGGTAATTTATTAGCATTTTTATAAAGTTCATATAATCTTGGAATACCAGAACCATATGCTTCTACTAATAACTAAACCACCTAAACTCAAAAATTCAATACTATCAGTAAACACATGAATTAACAACGTACTTCCAGGTATTTCGTAATTTCGATGACCGACTGTATTAAGAATTAACTCTCTTATTCCCTCTACCCAATAATCATAAATATCAATTCTTTCCATGCCTTGGATTTTTCCTGCCACTCTATTAATTAATTTTAAGTAATTTTCAGCTTCTTCTATTTGAGCAAGTACTGATGCTTGTGTTGTTTCTTTTTGGTCTATAAATTCACTTTTAGTGTTATCTTTATAAATCGCCATTTTAATAGTATATGGACATTGGTCAGATAATAATAATCCTAAATTTGTATAAAGTTTATTTTCATTAATTAATCCTAATGTTTTCTTTTCTCTATCTGAAAAAGCAATTTCCTTATCTTTAAAAATTTTATCAGCATAAATAAATGTTAAATCTTGGATAGTACTTATATTCTTTTCAAAAGTAATATTAGAACTTTCAACTATCATATCTCTAATTGAATAACTTGTTGCTCCTTTTAAAGTTCTCCCTACTCTGAACAAAAGCAATTTTAGAATAAATTCTAAAATCACTACGGAAACCTCACGGCTTCCCTTTTCTGCTTCATAGGACACTTTGTTTCCTCCACAGACCAATATTCGATGGTTGCCACCGTTTTTATTTTTTATTTATGATTTATAATCTATTCTAAATTAACTTTAATTCTCTATCTAAATTTTCTAAATATAATTTCATTTCTTTATCAAAATCCTTAAAATACAATTTCATTCCTTCTACTAATATA
>CANRIE010000074.1 GCA_947630585.1 uncultured Bacilli bacterium
ACAAATCAAAAAGTAACAAGTGAAAGCGAAGATATAAGAGAATATAGATATTCAGGAACTGGGGTAAATAATTATGTATACTTTAATTGTCAAGAAGGAAAACCTCAAAACGCCGAAAACTGCGAAAAATGGCGAATAGTAGGAGTATTCGAAGATGAAAATGGCGAAGAACATTTAAAAATAGTAAGAAATGAAGTATTAAAAAATGCAGATTTTCCAGCAACATATACAGTAAGTGGAACCGAATATAAAATAAGAACAACAAGTAGTAGTGATTACGCATATTGGAACAACAAAACAGGTTACAATAATGACTGGGCAACAGCAGGACTTCAATATTGGTTAAATAGTGAGCATGATGATACAACGAACCAAGGTTATTTAAGTAAAATAAATGCAACGGCCAAAAGTATGATAGAAGATAAAACAAAATATTACTTAGGAACAGTAACATATGATAGTACTTATTATATAAAAGATACAGCAAATGAAGCGTACAAATATGAAAGAGCAACAGATTGTGCTGACGGAAAAGGACCGAGTGCAAATAGTAGTAGCAGTGCAGTAACAGGAAATAGTAATTGCCTAGTATGGGCAAACAATAGTGCAACCTGGGAAGGAAGTGTAGCCCTTTTATATCCAAGTGACTATGGATATAGTGCCGATAGTAAATATTGGAATAAAATATTAGGCAATAATTCATTTAATGGAACACCAAGTGGGACAAGTTGGTTACAAACAGAAGCAAACCATGGAAGTTACGAATGGCTTTTGGCGCCCTCCTCTTACACCTCGAATAATGTAGCTTACTGGTACTCGTCGGGGTATGTGTACAGCTATCTCGTCAACACCTTCAGCGGCGTTCGGCCCAGTCTTAATCTGAAATCCCAAACCAAGATAGTAGATGGGGACGGAACAGTAGATAATTGTTATCAACTAGAACCGGGACAATAGGTTTCCGCGCAGAGGCAAAGTCTGCGGGAAACGGGCGCGGATTTCCATAAAATGAACTGGTTAGGAGATGAAGTAAGATGACATAATAGGGATTTAGGCTACGAGCGAAGCGAAGTAGTTGCGGTAGGAATAAAAATTACCTTAATTTTCTTTGATTACTTTCTTTTTGAAAAAGAAAGTAATAGGGGGTTGTCCTTAATGGACAAATAAATTTGCTATATAATAATCATAATAAATTATAATTATAAAAAAATATCAAAGTTATATCAATTTTTTTGATTACCCGAATATCCGTCAAAAAAATTGGGTAAAACAAGGAAGGAAAGGAACTTGCCAATAATATGAATGCTGTAAAGATTAGAAAAAGTGGGACATTTTATTGTGTCTTTGATGATGACTGTTATATTGTTCATTTCCTACTTGGTTATCAAATTAATAATCAAAAAGTAGGATTTCCAGCATCTGCTCTTAATAAAGTAATTAATATATTAGAAGAAAATAAAGTTAATTATGAAGTTATAGGAGAAGATAAGAATAATAATTTTAAAACTTTAAATAAGTATGAAAAATTTGTTAAACTTGGAAAAGAGCAATATGATAAAGAAACAAATTATATTAATTTAATTGAAAAATTAAAAAATATAAGCCCTGAAAAATTGGATAAAATATTATTGACTATTGAGACTATTATAAATGAATGATAATGATAGATTTATAGTTTTAAAAAATGCTAAAGAATTTGTTGATTCACTTGATGAATATCTAATTAATTATCCTAAAAAATATTATGAACTTAGAAATAGGTTAGTTATGGATGGCTATGCGTTAATAGAATTAATATATTTAGCAAATTATACAAAAGCAGAAGATAGAAGACCAATTCAAACACAAGCTTTAATGAAAGTTGGTTTAATTGATTTTTATATTGAGCAAAGTTATAAAAGAAAGATTATAAGTGAGAAACAATCGATTAGATTAAGTAAAAAATTAATGGTAATTAATAAACTATTAAAAGGTTGGATGGACAATGAAAAATGTTAATTATAATGATTTACTTAATTTATATGACTATGAAATTAGAAGAAATACACGTAATAAAAGGAAAATATTTGCTTTTGAAAAAAATAAAATGGAATATATGGCAAATATATATGATGCTTTAGTAAATGATAAATATTTTCCATCTAAATATAATATATTTGTAATTAAAGAACCTAAATATAGAATAGTTATGTCTTTAAATATTGGTGATAAAATAATAAATCATTATTTAGCAAGATATGTTTTAATTCCAAAGTTAGATAAATATTTAGATAGTAGGATAGTTGCAACAAGAAGTGGATATGGAACGGATTACGGAATTAAATTAATAAAAAAATATCTTGAAGAAAATAAAAAATATAATGATTTTTATGTGTTAAAAATAGATATTAGAAAATATTTTTATAATATAGATCATGATGTATTAAAAAGTTTAATTAAAGATAAATTAGATTACTCAGAATTTTTATTAGTTAGTAGAATAATTGATAGTACTGATAGTGATTATGTTAATGAATGTATTGATTTAGAGGCTAATCGTTTAATTAAAAAAAGACCATATGATAAAGAAAAATTACTGGATTTACCAAGATATAAAAAAGGTAAAGGATTATCACTTGGGGCTATGACTAGTCAATTTTTATCAATATTCTATTTAAGTGGATTGGATCATTATATTGTTCATGATTTACATTTTAAATATATGGTTCATTATATGTTATGAAAAGAAAAATATTATGTAAAGTTAGTGAAATTACGCAAGTAATTTTTTATTTTGCTTTAATTTAA
>CANRIE010000075.1 GCA_947630585.1 uncultured Bacilli bacterium
CAAAGATAAGCATTTTTGAATACTTCTCTTGGATGAACTAAACTTCTATCAACTGTTCCCATAAATAATAATTTCCTTTCTATTAAATATTTTTTACTATCTAAATAACATACATAAAAGTACTCTTGTTTTAATCCTTGAAATAAATATTTATTATCATTAAATATAATATTAGGATTTAAATATTGAACTTTCTTTTTCTTATTATTTTCTAAGAAAATTCTTTTACCTAATTCTACTAATACTAATAATTCAAGTTTTTTAACAATTCCTAAACCTTTAATATTATCAAATGTATGAATATTAATATTTTTTAAATTATCTATTTCTCCTATTTCTTTTAAAATATTAATTGCTAAATCTTTAGCTGATTTTCCTTTTGAACCATTTTTTAAGATAATTGCAAGTAACTCTTCATTTGATAAACTACTAACTCCATATTTAATTAATCTTTCTCTTGGTCTTTCATTTTCTGGTATATCTTTTATTAACATAAAACCCTCCTATATATAATATAACCGAAAAAAAATGAAATTAGAGAATTATTTGTTGATTTTCGAAAATTTCTTTCATAACACTTTCGATTTCTTCACTTGAAGAGTCATCTTTTAGTTTATTATCAAATTCTTGTAATAGGGATAAAGTTTCACTATTAGATACGTAATCGCTTCTTATATAGGTATAAATATCTTTTTCTTTATACATATCTTGAATCTTAAGTGCTATATCATAATCAGTTGTAACTCCTAAATAAACATAGTATTTATCATCTAGTTCAATTATTTTGTAATTATCTAAATTAGTAATATTATTAATAGCAGCATCTTCACTTGTATAAACTCCATATTGAACATAATAGATATTTCCATCATTATTCATATATTCTATACCTTGATAATTTTTAAATATTATACTTCCAAATAGATAACCTATTAAAGCACCTAAAATAATTACTATTATTATATTTTTCTTCATATTCCTCCTTTTTTATCATTATAAGACTTTAAGAATAAGAAATATGTCGAATAAAATATATTTAATAAAAAAAAGATAGCCTTTTTTAAACTATCTTAAAAAATACGTTTATCTATATCAAATGACCTACAATAATATTTTCCAAAAGCTGAATATGGGGTATTATTACCTTTAGCTTCTATTTTAACAATTATTTTATTATTAATAAGTACTAACCCAACAATTGGAGTAATCTGTGGAGTTATCGCATCTTTAATCGTTTCTATTACATTTCTTACCATATTTTCATTAGCATCACTTTGACCTATTATATCACCATTATTTTTTACCCCAAAATATATAGTACCTTCACCACTTTTATTTAGCATAGCTACTAAAGATATAATACCTTTATTTAACTCTTTTATACTTTTTTTAAATTCAATTTTTTCAGTTTCAATTCCTAAATTCATATTATTACCTATCTAGTTTTAACTTTAATTTTATCACATAAATATGCTATTACCATTTCTGTTACTTTATAGTCCTTTAATTCACTTTTATAATCTTCTTTGGTTAATTTTTCAAAACCTGTTGTAATAGCAGAATCAAATATTTCATCATCAGATGCATTATCTATAAAATCAGCATATTTAAGATAAATTACATAAGCTTCTTTAGTACTTGGTTTTTCTATAACAATTGTATTTTCATAGAAATAACTAGTTATATTATAATTTTCACATTCAACAAGCATAATTGCTAGTATTAATAATTTAAAGAAATAATAACTATACATATAACTTTCTTTATAACGATCAAAGTATTTAGATATTCTACTTTGTAGTTTATTCGTAAATTCTTCTAAAGTATCATTATATAATGATTCTATAAAATTATAATCTTTAAATATATCTTTCTTATACCAATTAATAACTAATTCTTCAAAATAATTTTGAATTTCTAAATTAGGTATTCTATAAATTGTATAATCACTAAAATCCGTTTTATTAACTGAAACATTAAAATATCCATGTGCTAAAATAAATTTTGATATATCACTTTCATAACTAATATGATGCCATATATTTACATTTAAATTATCATAACTAATTTTATTATCAAAAATGGCTTCAACTAGTCTTATTATATATTTATTAGTAAAATCTAAGATATATTCTCCTATTTTATCCATATTACTATCTTTATAATAAATTTTAAATTCTTTATTATTTAAGTAATTTAAAACACTATAAGGATTATATATCTCTTTATTATTAATTAAATATCCTCCATACCATTTTCTAACTTTCGCTAAGTTATTTAAATTAAATTTCTTTAAAGAATCTTTAACTTCACTTTCTGTAAATCCAAATTTATCGATATATTTGTCATGAACTGCATTAGCAATTTCCATTAAACCATATTCATCATAATAAGTTTTTTTATATTCATCAGTATAATATTTTTCATACAAAAATTTAACTTTTCCTGTTAATAAACATTTTTCTAAATACTCTTTATTATAAAATGTATAACTAAAGAATAATCTAGCATAGGAAATAGTATTATCATAATAATTCTTATTTCTATTTATTAAAAATGGAACATCATACTCTTCAATTATAAGAATAACTTTTTTAGAATAATGTCTACTTACTAATTCTACTAAATTAGATATAGCTTTATAATCAATATTATTATTTAATACTAATTTATATTTTTCTTTATCAAATTCATGTAATTTAGGACTATCTAATAAGAATTCATATTCTTTATAAGTATTAATTATAACTTGATTAAATGATTCTTGATATTCTAA
>CANRIE010000076.1 GCA_947630585.1 uncultured Bacilli bacterium
ACAATTTAATGCAATTGCTTTTAGACAAGTAAATGCAACCACTATGTTAAAAATTGCATTTACTTGTCTAAGTAAGATTTTGTGTATTTTTTGTGAAATTGCTTGCATATATTTATTAAGTATCATATAATTATGATTGTTTTGAGGAGGGCATATATGCTTAAATTAGTTAATATCAAAAAAGATTATAATCTAAATGAAAAAGATGTTGTTCATGCCTTAAAGGGTGTATCAATTAATTTTCGAGAGTCTGAATTTGTATCAATTCTAGGACCATCAGGTTGTGGAAAGACGACTCTTTTAAATATAATTGGGGGTTTAGATGATTATACTGACGGCGATTTAATTATTAATAATAAATCAACGAAAAAGTTTAAAGATAGTGATTGGGATAGTTATAGAAATCATCAAATTGGTTTTGTTTTTCAAAGTTATAATTTAATTAGTCATCAAAGTGTGCTTTCAAATGTTGAACTTGCTTTAACTTTATCGGGAGTTAGTAAAAAAGAAAGAAAAAAGAGAGCAATTGAAGCGTTAGAAGCAGTTGGGTTACACGACCAAATTTATAAACGACCTAATCAGTTATCTGGTGGCCAAATGCAAAGGGTTGCAATTGCAAGAGCCTTAGTAAATAATCCAGATATAATTCTTGCTGATGAGCCAACCGGGGCTTTAGACTCTAAAACTAGTGTTCAAATTATGAACATTCTAAAAAGTATTTCAAAAGACAAATTAATTATTATGGTAACTCATAATGAAGATTTAGCGGAGGAATATTCAAACCGGGTTATTAAACTTTTAGATGGTAGTGTTATAGATGATTCTAATCCATATGATGAAGAAAATAAAACCGATGGGGAATTACATAATAAAAAAATATCTATGAATTTCTTAACTGCTTTATCATTAAGTTTTAATAACTTACTTACTAAAAAAGGAAGAACGATTTTAACAAGTTTTGCAGGTTCAATAGGAATAATTGGAATTGCTTTAATCTTGTCTTTATCAAGTGGAGTTAATAACTATATTAATAGAGTTGAACAAGATGCTTTATCAAGTTACCCTTTAACAGTTGAAAAAAATACGATTGATGTTGCTGAACTTATGAATTCATTCATGGGGATTCAAGAGGGAAAAACAGAGCATGAAAAAGATAAAATTTATTCAAATGATATTTTAGTTGATATGTTAAGTACAATGACTAAAGGACTTCAAACTAATAATTTAAAAGATTTTAAAACTTATATTGATAGTAATTCTAGGTTTAAAGATTTAACTTTAAATATTCAATATCGTTATAATGTAGCTTTAAATATTTATAAACAAGAAGGAGATAAAGTTATTCAAGTAAACCCAAGTAATTTATTTACAGAAATGATGGGTATGGGTGATGAACAAAGTCAAAATATGGCAACGATGGCATCGATGAGTGGATATGAAGTATTCACAGAAATGCTTGATAATGAAGAGTTTTTAAAAAGTCAATATGATTTAGTTGCTGGTAATTGGCCTAAAAATGAAAATGAAGTTGTTTTAATTGTTAATGAAGATAACGAAATAAGTGATTATATTTTATATACTTTAGGTATTAAAGACCAATCTGAAATTCAAGATATGATGCAAAAAATAAGATTAGGTGAAGAAATTGAAAGTACTGAAACAACTTATGAATATGATGACTTGTTAAATTTAGAATATAAATTAGTCTTACCAACTAGTTTATATGAAAAAGTTGGTAATAGATGGATTAATTTAATGTCAGAAGATGCTATTAAAAAAGTAGTCGAAGATGGAATATCTTTAAAAATCGTTGGTATTATTAAAGGAAATGAAGAAGCAACTTCAACTTCAATTAATGGTAGTATTGGTTATAGATCAGATTTAATTAAAGAAGTTGTTAATTTAATTAATGAAAGTGAAATTGTAAAAGAACAAAAAAATAATCCTGAGATAAATGTTTTTACAGGAGAAAAATTTGATAATTTAAGTAGTTATGATAGAAATTTAGCTCTTTTAAATGTTTATGATTTTGAAAATCCAAGTGGCATATCTTTCTATGCTAAAGACTTTGATAGTAAAGAAGAAATCATTGACATAATTGATGAATATAATAGTAAAGAAAAAGAAAATGGTAAAGAAGAAAATGTAATTAGATATACAGATGTTGTTGGAACAATGATTGGAAGTGTATCATCAATTGTTAATACAATTAGTTATGTTTTAATTGCTTTTGTAACAATATCATTAGTTGTATCTAGTATCATGATTGGTATTATTACTTATATAAGTGTTATTGAAAGAACTAAAGAAATTGGTATTTTAAGAGCCATTGGAGCTAGTAAAAAAGATGTATCAAGAGTCTTTAACGCTGAAACAGTTATAGTTGGATTTTCAGCTGGAGTTATGGGAATATTAGTTACGGTATTATTAAATATTCCAATTAATATTATTATTAAAAATATAACTGGTATTAGTAATATTTCTAAATTACCTGTTTTAGGAGGATTAATCTTAATAGTTATAAGTATTGTTTTAACACTTATTGCAGGACTTATCCCATCACGAGTTGCAAGTAAGAAAGACCCAGTTGAAGCTTTAAGAGTTGAATAAAAAATTACACTTTAACGAATTTCGTTAGAGTGTTTTAATTTACGTCAAATAAAAAAATAGTTTACTTCAATTCGCAAAATTTGAAAATTAAATGATGTAAAAATCTGTAATGTAAATCTGTAATTGAAATCATAACATACA
>CANRIE010000077.1 GCA_947630585.1 uncultured Bacilli bacterium
TCTCTTATTTTATTATCTTTTATACAATTAATATTTTTCCAGTTATATAGTGTTGCAAGTTCCATGTAAGCAGCTTCAGAATTTTTTAAGTGGTCAGCATTCATCTCATGTTCATCTAAACTATCACGATTTTTCTTAAGTTCAGCAGCATATGTATAAGGAACATGTAAGAAGATTGTTTTATCAGGTTTAGGAAGTCCTAGTAACCAAAATTCTAATTTATCAATCCATTCATACATATGAAAACGTTCTTCATCATCTCTTATTTTACTTCCTTGATGAGCCATATTACTGCTTACATATCTATCACAGATTACAAAGTAATCATCTTCTAAATATTTAATTATTTCAGGAATATTATACTTTCTATCAGCTGCATAATATAAACAGGCAACTTTAGGATCTAAATTAACAGCCCCTTCTGGAAACCAACATTCACTTATTTCTTTTTTACCAAGATATGGTCCTCCAACTATTTTCCCTGTTGGCGTATCATATTTAGGAAACGTTACTCGAACAGCTTTATACCCCATATCTGTTAACTTTTGAACTAATAATTTACTTTGAGTCTCTTTCCCTGAACAATCTGTTCCTTCAATTACAATAAATTTTCCCATTACTTCCTCCTATATATAACAAAATTAAATTTAATGCCGGTGTCATTCCCGCTTCCGACAACTTTTCTTTCAAAGTCATCCTTATTAAACTCTGGAAAATACACGTCTGCCGCACTTTCTCTATCTACTTCCGTTAAATACAGCGTATCACATAAATCTATAAATTGTTTATAAATACTAGCCCCACCTATTACAAAAACATCTTCATCCTTATCTTTATATTTATTAATAAATTCATCGATTGAATGTAATACTTCAACATCTCTATCTAACTCTTCTTCATCACCTTCAAAAGTTAAAACAATGTTATGTCTATCTTTTAAAACTCCCGGTAATGATTTAAAAGTATTCTTTCCCATTATAACCGTATGTCCTTGCGTTACTTCTTTAAAATATTTTAAGTCAGACTTTAAATGCCAAATTAAATCATTATTTCGCCCAAGTTCTAAATTCTTTCCAACACAAGCAATCATTGCTAATCTCATAATCCACCTACTTTGTTATTTCAAATTCTATTTTTCCATGATGTTTATAATTTTCTATCTTAATATCTTTTAATTCCCTTGAATTATCAAATTTATAGAAATCTTTAACTTCTGGATTTATCCATAAAGTTGGAGCCTCAAAGTCCCCTAATTCTTTATATCTTTTAAGTTGTTCTTTAATACCATCTACTTGATTAACATATATATGTGCATCTTTTAAACTCCAATACATCTTACCAGGTTTAAGACCTGTTACATGGGCAATTAAACTAAGTAAAACAGCATACTGAGTAATATTAAATGGTAAGCCAAGTGGAACGTCACAAGACCTTTGATGGACCCAGCAATTAACTTTTCCATCACTGACACTCCATTCACTAGACCAAACACAAGATGGAAGAACAGCCGTATCTAACCATTCATTTTGCCACAAAGACATAATCATTCGTCTATCAGTTGGAAATGTTTTAATCTTTTCAATTAAATTATCAATCAAATGATATCTATTTACTATCCATCCATAAGCCGTTCCAATTGTATGAGCATATTCTTTTCCAAAAAACTTATGAATATCTTTTTTAACTAATTTACCATTTTCAAGCACATTTTGATTAGCATTCCAATATCCTTCTTCATCAACTTCCCATTCATCCCAAATATGATTACCTCTTTCTTGTAACCATCTAACATCATTACTTTGAGCTTGATAAATCCAAAGCATCTCCGTAATTGCATTTTTAAAAAATACTTGTTTCGTTGTTAGAATAGGAAATTCTTTCTCTAAATCAAACTCTAAAAAATATCCTGGAATATTAATTGTATTAACTCCCGTTCTATTTTCAACTTCAACCCCATTATTCAATATTTCTTCACATAATTTTAAATAATCTTTATCAAATTTTGACATATTCTACTCCTTATAATATTTTCCCTTCTTTATAACATTCATATATATAACTCGGATTTTCATAATATAAACTACTATTATAATTATCAAGATGTTCAATTATCCACGATGTCATAACTTCAAATAAAGTATTTATATATTCTTCTTGATTATCATTAACCATAACAATAAGTCTTTCATAAATTCGTCCTAATTCCCAAAAAGTAGGTCTTTTTTCATCATTCAATTTTAATTCATAATTTCCTAATTTGATATTACTTTCTTCAATTATTTCATCACTTACTTTATCAATATTTTCTGAATGATAAACATCCGCTAATTTATATAATTTAGTTATTTTTTCTTTTCCAATTGCATCTACTATATATTTCTTTTTATTCTTAGTCTTTCTTGCAATATATTCAATTAAACTACAAACAAAGAATAAATCATTTTTTTCTTTACTTTCTTGTCGAGTAGACAACTTCCATTCTTTTTCCATAAATTATAAACCTCTCTTCCCGTATTTTAAACTTTGTGTGAGG
>CANRIE010000078.1 GCA_947630585.1 uncultured Bacilli bacterium
ATTATACCAACTATTTTTTTATCCCAACTTTTGCCTTATTTTCCTTGTTTTATAAGGAAATATATAAAATAAAGTTGGGATAATATTTTTTTTGATATAATATCAGTCGTATCTGGAAGGAGGATTGATATTATGAACTTAACTAAGTTAAGAAATGAACAGGTACAATTAATTGAATATTTAAAGGAAGGAGGTTACTCAGATGACTATATTAGCGTAATAAAATGCGAAATAAAAAGTCTTTTACAACATGGTGAAAATTATGATAGTTATTTGGATTATTTTGAAAATTATATTAAAAAAGAATATCCATCAATAAATGCTTGGAAAAGAAAGTATTACACTTTAGTAACGATTATGAATTTTGATGTATATAATGAATATCCAACAAGAAATCATTATAAACATAAATTAATTGATAATTCTAATTATTCAAATTTAAATAATAACTTTAAAAATATTATAGACAACTACGAAAAAGTAGCTAATAAAAAAAGTTATAAAGAAAATACAATTAAAAGTAAAAAAATAGCTGCTGCTTCTTTTTTAAATTATATGCAAAGTAAAGGATATACTGATATACTTGATATTAAAGAGAATGATATTTTCGATTACATTTTAGATGATAAAGGCGAATTTAAATATAGTGAATCATATTTAAAATCAACAAAGCAAGTGTTAAAGGCAAATACTTTATATATTGAAGGTATAGAGAAAATAATTGAATTATTTCCAATAATACATACGCCCAGAAAAAATATTGACTATTTAACAGAAGAAGAAATAAATAAAATTAAAAATGTCATCAATGACGATGAGGTTAATGTAAGTTTAAGAGATAAAACTATCATTATTTTGCTATTATACACAGGTCTTCGACAATCTGATATTGTTAATTTAAAATTATCAGATATAGATTGGGAAAACGAAAAAATATGTATAACACAAGTAAAAACACAAGAACCATTGGAATTACCATTGCAACCAATTGTTGGTAATGCATTATTCAATTATATTACTAAAGAACGTCCAAAAGTAGATATTGAAAATGTATTTATAAGAGAAAATGCTAATTTACCAATAAAACCTTGTGCATTAAATACAATAACAAATAAAATATTTAAACTTGCCAACATTCGTGAAGGTAAAAGAAAAGGCACTCATATTTTTAGATACAAAATTGCCACTATGCTTCTAAAAAATAAAGTACCACAAATAATTATATCACAAATTTTAGGACATAAATCACCAGAAACATTAAAACATTATCTTTCGGTAGATTTTCCTCATTTAAAAGAGTGCACTTTAGATATAGAAATATTTGAAAGCAATAAGGAGGAAAGATAAATATGAGTCAATATATATCCTTTATGAAAGATAAATTTAATGAATTTGAAAATTACAGAACTAAAATAAAGTGTTGGAGTAAAAATTATGCAAATTATTTAAAAGCATTTGATAAATATTGTACGTTGAATTATCCAACATCTGAAAATCTAACTCAAGAAATGGTTGATAATTGGTGTAAAAAAAGAGATACTGAAACTAATAAATCACACAATGATAGAATAAATGTAATAATTGGATTTATAGCATATGCAAGTTCTCACAACATTGCAAATTTAATAGCACCAGAAACTTTAAAAGTTGAGAGAAATAGACATAGACCTTATGCGTTTAAAGATATAGAATTACAACGTTTCTTTTATCATTGCGATAATATTGAATTAAAGACTATAACTATAACTGCCAAAAATCAGCAACTAACTTTACCAGTATTCTATAGACTATTGTATAGTACAGGCATGAGACCTATTGAAGCAAGAATGTTAAAAGTTGAAGATGTTGATTTAGAAACTGGAGTAATAAACATAAGAAAAACTAAAGGTTATAATCAACATTATGTAGTCGTAAGTGATAAAATGAAAGAATACTTAATTAATTATAATAATGAAATTAGTGCTATGTATGAAAATAGAACTTATTTCTTTCCTTCAGTTAGAGATGGTCATCATACAGCTAGATGGGTTGAATGTAACTTTAGAACAATTTGGGCTTTATGTAGTAAAAATCATGCTGTAGCGTATGATTTTAGACACAATTATGCCATTGTTAATATTAATAGTTGGATTAATATGGGGGTTGAATTTGAAGATAAGTTATATTATTTAAGCAAAAGCATGGGCCATTCTAGCATTGAAACCACTAAATATTATTATTCATTAGTTCCTAAATTGGCTAATATTTTCTTTGCTCAAATTAATCAAAGTTTTGATGAAATTGTTCCGGAGGTTTATGATGACGAAAATTGATAATGAAGCTATCGAAATAATTGAATACATAAGAAAATATTCTAATGAATATCTTGAAAACATCAAAACAGATAGTAAAAATACTAAGAAAGGTTATAAAGATACTTTAAGATTATATTTAGAATATTTAGAAATCAATCAAATTACACCTTTGAATTTAAATTATTCTTGTTTTAGTGTTGAAAAAGTTGAGGAATGGTTGAATTATTTAAAAAATACTAGAAATAATTCTAATCAAACGATTAATTTAAGATTAACTGAATTAAAAGTTTTTTTAGAATATTTAGGGAAAAAAGATGTATCTTTACTATATATATACTCAAGTGTATCAAGTATAGAAAAAAGAAAAGTTGTTAAAACTAAAGTTAAAAGTGTTAGCAAAGCTGGAATTCAAAGTTTTTTTGATAGTATAAGTCAAAAAGATAAAACTGGTAGAAAAGATTTAACAATGTTTATTTTAATGTATAATACTGCGGCTAGATTAGATGAAATTTTATCATTAAGATTATGTGATTTATTTTTAGATGTTTCTAATCCTTATGTAACGATTATAGGTAAAGGTAACAAAATGCGGACATTGTATTTGCTTCCTAGAACAGTTGAACATTTAAAAAAATATATTCAGGAATTTCATTTGAATAGTGATAAAAATGATTTTTTGTTTTTTTCTAAGATCAAAGGAAAACAATTTAAATTAAGTGAGCAATCAGTTGAGAAACAAGTTAGAAAATGGGCTAAAATAGCAAATACAAATTCACAAGAAGTTCCGATTAATCTCCATCCACATCAATTTAGGCATTCAGCCGCAACACATTGGTTAGATGATGGTATGAATATCGTTCAAATATCATATTTATTAGGACATGAAAATCTAGAAACCACAATGATATATTTAGAAATAACAACAGCCCAAAAGGCTAAGGCTTTAGAAACACTACCTGATTCAACTACTGAAAAG
>CANRIE010000079.1 GCA_947630585.1 uncultured Bacilli bacterium
GAACTTACTAATAAGAGACGTTTATCAGCTTTAGGACCTGGTGGATTATCAAGAGATAGAGCGGGTGTTGAAGTTCGTGATGTTAATGCTAGTCACTACGGAAGAATTTGTCCTATTGAGTCCCCTGAAGGACAAAACATTGGACTTATTACATCCCTTGCAAGTTATGCAAAAGTTGATGAATATGGATTTATCATGACTCCATATAGAAAAGTTGAAAATAGAGTTTTAACAGACCAAGTTGATTATTTAACAGCTGATGAAGAAGCTGAATTCATCATTTCACAAGCAACAATTGAAACTGATGATGATAATAGAATTGTTCCTAATCAAGTAACTGCAAGATATAATGGTGAAAATATCTTAGCCAATTCTGATAATGTTGATTATGTTGATGTATCACCTCAACAAGTTGTTGCTGTTACAACAAGTTGTATTCCATTCTTGGAACATGATGATGCGACCCGTGCGTTGATGGGAGCTAACATGCAACGTCAATCAGTGCCACTTTTAAGAAGCGAAGCTCCATTTATTGGAACTGGAGTTGAATATATTGCTGCAAAAGATTCTGGGGCTGTTATTGTTGCTAAGGCTGATGGAGTAGTTGACTATGTTGATGCTAAGAAAATTGTTATTAAAAATGCAACAGGTCAAGATATATATAATTTAGCTAATTTTGAATTATCTAACGCTGGTACTTGTCAACATCATAGACCAATTGTTAGATGTGGCGATAAAGTTCATCGGGGTCAAGTTATAGCTGATGGACAAAGTACTGATAAAGGTGAACTTGCCTTAGGTAAGAATGTTGTTGTTGCTTTCATGACTTTCAATGGTTATAACTATGAGGATGCTGTTATTCTAAATGAAAATTTAGTTAAAGATGATGTTTATACCTCTTTACATATGGAAGATTATCAAATGCAATGCCGGGACACGAAACTTGGACCAGAAGAAATTACAAGAGATATTCCAAATGTATCAGAAGAAGCTAGAAAGAACCTTGATGCAAACGGAATTGTCATGATAGGAACTGAGGTTAAAGAAGGCGATATCCTAGTTGGTAAAGTAACGCCAAAAGGAATGGCTGAACTTACAAGTGAAGAAAAATTATTACATGCCATCTTCGGTGAAAAAACAAGAGAAGTACGAGATACTTCCTTAAGAGTACCACATGGTGGTGATGGAATTGTTCACGATGTTAAGATTTATTCACGAAAAGAAAATGATGAACTACCTGCTGGTGTTAGCAAAGTAATAAGAATTTATATAATTCAAAAGAGAAAAATCCAAGTTGGAGATAAAATGTCAGGACGGCATGGTAATAAGGGTGTTATTTCCTTAATATTACCACAAGAAGATATGCCATTCTTACCAGATGGTACGCCAGTTGATATCATGCTTAACCCGATGGGAGTTCCAAGTCGTATGAATATTGGACAAATTCTAGAATTACACTTAGGTTATGCAGCTAAGAAACTTAATGTTCATGTTGCAACTCCAGTATTTGATGGTGCTAAGAGTGAAGATATAAAAGCTATGATGGAAGAAGCGGGAATGGATCCAGATGGCAAGACCATTCTTTATAACGGACGTACTGGTGAGCCTTTTGAAAACCGAGTTGCCGTTGGAGTTATGTACATGATTAAACTTCACCACATGGTTGATGATAAGTTACATGCAAGGTCAACAGGACCATACTCATTAGTAACTCAACAACCACTTGGAGGTAAAGCTCAATTTGGTGGACAAAGATTTGGAGAAATGGAAGTTTGGGCATTATATGCTTATGGTGCTGCTCATACATTACAAGAAATCTTAACAGTTAAATCTGATGATATCGTAGGCCGGGTTAAAGTCTATGAAGCAATAGTTAAAGGCCAAGATATTAATCAAGCTGGGGTTCCAGAATCATTTAGAGTATTAATGAAAGAATTCCAAGCTTTAGGACTTGACTTAAAGATTATAAATGATGAAAATCAAGTGTTAGACTTAAAACAAATTGAAGAAGAAGAATATAAAGAAGATATAAAATTAGATATTGATGAAATCGAACTTCAAGGTAATACTTCGTTTGATGACGACGATGAAGATGATGAAGACGACGAATTAGATGACGAAGAGATGGATAATTATGATGAAGAAGAAGATTTCAAAGATGATTATTTAGATGGTGATAGCGAGTTTGCTGATAACGAACTTGATAATCTTGATGATAAAGATTTTGATATTGAAGGAGGGGAGTTATAATGATAGAAGTTAATAAGTTTGAAGCCTTAAAAATAGGTATTGCTTCTCCAGAAATGATACGTTCTTGGAGTTATGGTGAGGTTAAAAAACCAGAGACTATTAACTATCGAACTCTTCGTCCTGAACGTGATGGACTTTATTGCGAGAAAATCTTTGGACCAACAAAAGATTTTGAATGTGCCTGTGGTAAATATAAACGAGTAAGATATAAAAATATTGTCTGTGATCGATGTGGAGTCGAAGTTACACGCTCAAAGGTTAGAAGAGAGAGAATGGGACATATCGAACTTGCTAGTCCCGTAAGTCATATTTGGTATTTCAAGGGCGTTCCAAGTCGGATGGGACTTGTCCTTGATATGTCACCTAGGGATCTTGAAGAAGTATTATACTTTGTTAGTTATGTTGTAATTGATAAAGGAATTACTCCACTTGAAAATAAGCAAACATTATCTGAAAAAGAATATCGTGCTTATTATGAAAAATATGGCGATGGCTTTAAAGTTGGTATGGGAGCTGAAGCCATTAAAGAATTATTAAAACAAGTTGATCTTGAAAAAGAGATTAATGAAATAAAGAAAGAACTTGAAACGGCTCAAGGTCAAAAGAAGATTAGACTATTAAAAAGAGTTGATGTTTTAAATGCTTTCTATCAATCTGAAAATAAACCAGAATGGATGATAATGGATTGTATTCCGGTTATTCCACCTGATTTAAGACCAATGATTCAACTTGATGGTGGAAGATTTGCAACTAGTGATTTAAATGATTTATATAGAAGAGTTATTAATCGGAACAATCGGTTAAAGAAATTAATTGATTTAAATGCTCCTGGAATTATTATTCAAAATGAAAAACGGATGCTTCAAGAAGCTGTTGACTCTTTATTTGATAACGGAAGAAGAGGAAGAAGTGTTACTGGTGCTGGAAATAGACCTTTAAAATCTCTTTCTAGTATGTTAAAAGGAAAACAAGGAAGATTTCGTCAAAACCTACTTGGTAAACGTGTTGACTATTCAGGTCGTTCAGTTATCGTTGTAGGACCAGATTTAAAAATGTATCAATGTGGTATTCCTAAAGATATGGCTCTTGAATTATTTAAACCTCATGTTATTAATGGTTTAGTTAAACGTAATTTGGCTTCTAATATTAAGGCTGCTAAACGTTTAATCGAAAATAAAGACCCAGTTGTTTGGGATATCGTTGAAGATGTTATTAAAGAACATCCTGTTATGTTAAACCGTGCTCCAACATTACATAGACTTGGTATTCAAGCCTTTGAACCAAAGTTAATAGGTGGAAAAGCAATTCGTTTGCATCCTCTTGTTTGTACAGCTTTTAATGCTGACTTCGATGGAGACCAGATGGC
>CANRIE010000080.1 GCA_947630585.1 uncultured Bacilli bacterium
AGTCCTAAATAATTACTAAAAGTAGACATTTCTGCCTACTCCTAGTTATCGGCTATACGGAAACTTTCGGAAGAACCCATTATTTTAATGTCATTTTTTAAATTTTAATTTACATCAAATTTTTATGTAATTACATAAAAGTGGATCTTAATGCATCTGTTTCATTTTGTTTCACATTATTTAAAAAATTATACATTTGCATTTCAGTATCTAAATACACTTTCAAAAAATCTGTGCCAAATGATCCCATATTAATTTTTTGCCCACTTAAATATACCTTAACAGCTTCCATAACCATAGGATTAGGATGCATCATTACTTCTTGAATATGTTCAGCAGTTTTTAAACTTTCTAAATCCATTTTTAATCTCCTTCCTTTATTTTAATATAACATGTTTTTTTTAATTTTAATAAAATATTTTTAAAATTTTACATATATTTACAAAAAAAGATGATTATAAATCACCTAGTTTTTGACCTATTATTTTTAAAGGATCAACATTAACACCATTTTTATAAATTTCAAAATGTAAATGATTACCTAAAGATTCATTGATTTTATTAGTTCCACTTATTCCAATTTTAGTTCCTTGAGTAATTGCTTCACCTTTTTGAACACTTATTTCACTTAACCCAGCATATGATGATACAAATTCATTTTCATGTCTTACCTCAACAATTTTTCCTAGCAATTCGTCTTCTTTAATATCAATTACTGTACCATCTAATATCGAAGTAACTTCAAATTTTTCTTCTGCTACATAATCTATTCCTGTATTTGGCATATAAGTATTATTATAATATACTATTGATTCTTTTTGTCTATCAATATCATCTTCAGAATTATAAAAATATCTTTTAATTTTCACATCTTCACTTACATAAGGATTATTAACTGTAACATCAACATTAACAACCGGAACTACATCTCCTAAAATAACTGATGAAACATAATTTACATCTTTTAAAGAAGCACTATTTTCACTTTTTAAAGCTTGACTTGTTGCATATAACCCAAGAACTAATGTTACTATTAAGGAAATATATATAATAGGAAATACAAATGGTTTTAATTTCATATAATTCACCTCATTTAAAGTATTTCCTATTTGATTTTTTTTATACATTTTTTTAAAATAATTTGATATAAATGAAATCATAAATAAAATTTGTAACTAAGTATATAATAGATAATAGAATGAGAAAATAGGCAACTCTTGCTTTGACAACTTGACCTTGCTTAAAAAGAAAATTAATATTTAATCCATCCATAGCCCAAACTGTTAAAATTGTAACTAAAACATATAATACAAACTTAGTCATGATTATTACCTTCAATTTCTTTTACTTTATTAATTCTTCTAATGTGTCGTTCTTGATTAGAAAACTCGGTTGTTACAAATGTTTCAACTATCATGATGGCTTCTTTTAAAGGCGTATCTGATGAGATTGCAACAGCATTAGTATCATTATCAAGTCTTGTATATCTTGCTTCAAGAGCATTATTACATTTAGCACAGTAAACTCCTTTAATTTTATTTAAAGCAATCGAGATGCCTATTCCACTTCCACATATTCCAACTCCAAAATCAATGCTTTTATCTTGAATTTCTAAGCCTAATAATTTAGCATAATCAGGATAATCGCATGATTCCTTAGAATCAGTTCCATAATCAACTACTTCTAAAACTTTTTCATGATGTTTAAAATATTTGATAAGTTCTTCTTTTAATTCATAACCCCGATGGTCAGCTGCAAAACCTAATTTTATTTTTTCCATATCATTCACCAACCATAATATACCATTTTTGTTAAAAAAAAGCAACTAGTAATAGTATGCTAATTTTCTATTTTTTTAGTATTTTTATTTCTAATTCTTTTTTTAAATTTTCTTGCATTTCATTTATCTTTTCTTTTTCAATATCTATTAATTTTTCAGACTCATAACTTATTATATCTAAATTTTCTAATAGAAATTCATATATTTCTTTATCTTCTATATTTTGTTTTTCAATCATAACTAATTCATAATAAGCACATACTATCATGTAATATTTATGAAAACTATTATAATCTTTATTATTTGAATAATTCTCTTTAACTATCTTAATTTTTAATTTTAATTCCTTAATATCCATATTACCCTCCTTGCAATAAAAAAAGACTTATTCGCCTTTTTCAAATCCATATTTCTTATTGAATTTATCAACTCGACCTGCACGTGATGCTCTAGTTTGTTTTCCTGTATAAAATGGATGACATTTAGAACATACTTCAACATTGATTTCAGGTTTTGTAGAAATAGCCTTAAAAGTTTCTCCACAAGCACAAGTTACAGTAACTTCATAATTTTTAGGATGAATATCTTTTTTCATTTTAATCTCCTTTCGCCATGACTTAATAAGTCATAGTAATAAATATTTCTTATGTAGTATATCAACTTTTTCCTTAAAAATCAAGTATTTTTTGCATCAATCTATCCTATTTTGGTTACTGTTCAGATAGAACACGATAAAAATTAGGTAGAAGTAGGACTTCTATCTATTTTTTATGCAAGAGCTAACT
>CANRIE010000081.1 GCA_947630585.1 uncultured Bacilli bacterium
TAGTGGTCTGAATTTTGATGAAATTTATGCTGATTATCATTATGTTCCATCACGCGCAAACTAGGACATAGCGATAATTTTAAAGCTAGAATTATGATTGCTACTAATGTTTTTAGAAACTAAAAAGGAATGATAAAATTTCTTTCATCATTCCTTAATGTTTAAAAAACTTTATATTTATTTACAAGCATTAACTGAACATGTATCTTTACATTTCTTTTCAGCTACATATTCTCTTCCAGATTTTTGAGCTACTTTTTTATCACTAGTCCAATGTATATCACCATCTCTTTGGGTAGTTGTTGTTTTCGTAACCTTAGGATTTTCACCAGATAATGCTGTACAAGTTTTATTATTAGAGTCAAAAGTTCCTGGAAATCTTCGGCATCTATTTCGATCAGTTTCACTAAATTGATAATAACATTTACTATCACCACCCAATACATAACCTTTATTACATGACGCTTTTTGTTTAGTTACTTTTTTAGTCTCATAATATGAATAACATTTAATTTCATTATAAAATGTCACATCTAAAGACTTTTTTTGTCCTTTCCAGTTAACAGTTATTGTTGCTGTACCATTACCACGACCAGTTATTTTATTTCCATCTACCTTTACAAGAAGACTACTACTAGTTATAGTTGCACTTGTATCGTCAGAAGTAGATCGATTAGAAGCTTTATCTTTAATTGTATATATAACGGTTTGAGCCTTATTAACAGCAACGTTAGCAGGTACATACATACTAACTAAAGTATCATAATACGGTGTAACTTTAACAGTAACATCTTTACTTTTACCAAATGACGTAACTGTTACTTTAGTGCTTCCTGCCTTTTTAGCTTGAAACATATTAGTATTATTAAGCATTGATACTATACTACTATCTTTTACTTTATAAGTTGCATCTTTCAAAGGAATATTCTCTTTATTATTACCATCGTAGGCCGTACATTCTATCTGGCCATATGAAGTTCTCATGGTATCACTAGGTGTTTTGCAATCAAGTTTTGTAACATTAATCGTTTCTTCTTTAGTTTTATAAATATTTACCGTAACATATTGAGAAATTGTTTTACCATCTTGATTTTTATAAGTCACTGTAATTTTAGCAGTACCTGACGTCGTAGCAGGTGTAATTGTTGTACCTTGAAGCGATATAACGCTATCATCATAACTATATGTTGCTTTATCTCCACATGGTTCAGATGCGTTTTTATCAGTATCTCTTAATGTACAAGTCAAACTTGCAGTATCAGTATAAACTAGCTTTGATTTAGAAACGGTTAAATTCATTATATTGTATATAGTAGGCTTATTAACCGTTACATCAACTGTAGTAGTCTTACCATATGCTTTAACAGTTATTTGGGAAGTACCTGTCTTAAGAGCCTTTATAGAAATACTATTAGTATTATTAGTAGCCGTAGCAATTTTAGTCTTACTTGAAGTTGCCTTTTGATAAGTTACAATATCCTTAGGCTTATTGCCAGTTTTGCTATACTTATATTTACATACTAACTTACCAGTTTCACCAACTTCTAAAGTCAATTTCGAACAACTAATTACTGCTACATTCTTAGTTGGTTCGCCAGCACCAACAACAGTTATTGTTACTGATTTAGCAGTAATATCATTCCAACCAGCAACCCAATCTACACTTCCTTTAATATAAGTAGCTGAAATTTCAGCAGTTCCAGGAGAGCGTGGAGTAATTTTACCATTATCATCCACAATAGCAACAGCTGTATTACTGCTTTCATAAATTACATTTAACCCTTTTGAAGTAGGATTCTTTTTATTTTTGTCTGTTGCAGTATATGTAACTTGAGCTGTACCATTCATATCTATTTTTGAATTATCTAATTTAATTGAAAAATTTTTAAATACAGGGTAAACATTTATAGTAGCAGTTCCACTAACATCAATAGAATTTATTTTTGCTTTTACTGTTATTTTAGTACTACCAACACCTTTTGCTGTTACAAGACCATTTTTATCTACCTTTGCAACATTAGTATTGTCACTTTTTAATTCTGGGCTATCTGATGACAGATTTAATGTAACATGATCACACGTAAATCCAGAACAATAATTAACATAACACGAAAGCGTTGCAGTCATCTTATTTTCTAATCCAATCGTATCACAAAAAATATTTTTTGGTTGCTTTTCTATACCACCAGTTGAATTAACGAAAATATTAGTAGATGCCAAAACTGGATCGGAATTACCACGATTAGCTAAAGTTGCGGTTATAGTATAACTAGTACCTGTAAGAACATCTTTATCAGCTGTAATTGTTCCATTAGCTTCATTATGAGTAAACCCTTTAGGAATAGAAAATTTGACGTCTAATCCGGATGTAACTGTCTCTTTTGTACCTTTCTTAGTTGCTTTATAACCAATAGTAGTAGATTCACCAGGAGCAAATGTGTTTTTTCCTAAAGTAATTTCTAATGAATCATAAACAAATGGATTTGAACTTGTAAAAACCTCAAATGATGTTGTTAAATAGCCCTTTGATCCAATTGAAGCTAAAACAGTAATTTTAGCAGAACCAAAACTATTAAACAATAATACATTAGAATCAGACTTGCTAACAGATACTACACTTGGGTTACTACTTGTAACTGAAAGAATATCAGTTGATGGAATAGAATCCTCTGTTTTATTTAAACTATTATCATTATATATCTTTTTACAACTTAAATTTCCAGATTCACCAACAATAAGATCATTCCCTGAATGAACAACATTACAACTGATTTGCTTTACTGTAAGTTGTGATTCTGCCGTTACTATTTCAAAATCATGTGTAGCCGTTACAGGAGTACCATCACCATTTTTTATGGTAGCTGTTAAAGTATATTTTCCAGGTTTAGCAAATGATGTAATTTTCAACTTATCACCATTTGTGCTATCAACAATTGGTAATATACCTTCAGTACTACCTGAATTTTTGGCAGTAATTGAATACATTCTATTCTTTAAGTCCTTATTATAATATGTTATAGGTAGACCTATTATATTGTTTTGACCAGCAATATTTGCTGAAAGACTTATTGAAACAGTTTCAACAGGTTGGCCACTCTTTGGCAATGTTATGGTAGATTTTGAAAGACCGGTAATTTTAAAATTATTATAAATTACTGGAACTGTAACTTTAACTTCATCATTAATTTCTGTTGTTGATTTATTAGGAGCTTTAGATCTTATTGTTATTGTCGCTGTACCAGGCCCAACTGCTGTTACAAAACCTTTATTTACTTTTACTACATTAGCAGTATCAATAGAGTAAGATACCTCTGAGGCCATATCAACATCACGTTCATCACCTTTTTGATTTTTCAAAATACAAGATAACAAAACTCCAGGTGACCCAATTATAGTTGAAAAATCCTCGTTGCATTTAATTGAACTGGCAATTGACTGATAAACTTCGAAATCAACAGTTCCAGTTAAATTTTTATATTCAGGCTCTATGTTTGTAGGTTTTATTGTAATTGTAGCAGTTGTTTTTTTATTATTATCCTTACTATCAATTTCACTGGCAGTATAATGCCCAGTGCCATCAATTTTAACATTTTTGCTACTTGAAGTAAATTCTGCATTAACGCTATTTAATGTGACAGCTGCTAAACCATCTTTGTAATTAATTTGACAATTTAAATTACCTTCTGTACCCTCCATTATAGAAATACGACTGGTATTATTATTACAAGTTATTGATGAAGGTACTCTTTCATTTACTTCTCCAACATTAAATGTAAGAACAGTAGAATATTTATCAGAATTATCAGCTTTATTTTTATATGTGCCTGAAACAGTTAAAACATTTGATTCAATATTTTTGTTAAGTGACAAATTACCATTTTTATCAATGGAAGCAGCGTCAGCAGGCCAAATATTCCATTTAGTAAACTCGACTCCAGAACTAGTATCTTTATCATTTATAGTAGCAATATAAGTAATCTTCGCACCAGTTTTCAAATTAATATTTGGATTGTCAGTTTGAAGTGTTACCTTAGAAATATTATCATATACGTAAATATATGCCTCTGTATCATATTTTTCTTGATATATTACTCTAATTTTAACAGGCGTAGCAGCTTTTTTTGCAGTAACCATACCATTTGGATCAATGGATACATACTTTTTCGCTGTCCAATCAACTTCATAAATCGCACCACCTGTCAACTCTTCTTCTGGAGTATTAGGATCTTTATAAAGTATAGAACATTTTAATTGCTTAGAATCATTTACTAACATTTTTAATGCTCTACAGGTAATAGTTCTAATTTCTTTAGTTGGAGCATTAGTTCCTTTTACTGTAAGTTTAATTTCTTCATATATTTCTTTATTGTTTGGATTTTTAAAATATGCTTTTAACGTTACTGTTCCAGAATTAAACGTTTCAATTTTTCCGTTTCGAACTTGAGCAATCATTGGTTGAGAAGATTCCCACCTTACATCAACGTTATTTTTAGATATTTTACCTTTATTCCGAATTGCTGTAACAGATACACTAATTGATTCGCCTAAAGCTAATTCTTTTCTATCGTTTTGCGTTTTGATTTCAAGTCTGTCATATGTAACAGGATCTTCTACAATAACATAAGCATAAATATCCATATTATATTCACTGTCGTAGACTCTGATTTTAACACGATCACCAGCTGGAGTTGCTTTTAATCCTTTTACATTACCATCTCTATCAACTGAAGCATATTTTTCCCCATGAATAATAGTATATACAGGCCGCTGCAAATCATATGGCTTTCCTGTTGGATCATACCCTTTACATCCTAAATTAGCCGTTTCATTTGTAAGAATAGCCAAGGATCCATTACCAGTACTACTAGAACTATTGCAAGAAATTCTAGTTGGTTTATCATTAACAACATTAAGAATTATATCCCCACTATACTCTCTATTTGCACTATTTTTGGCTTTAAACGTCAAACTAATACTTTTAGCTGTGGTAACACTTGGAACTGTAAAATTATAAGATGGACTTCCTTGAGTAACAGGCTTATTAGGAGTTAGTGAATTTGTAATTTGGACACTTTGCAAATTTAATAATTGCCAATTTTTAATGGTAATGCTAACATCTTGGCCTGGATTAACACTAGCACCAGTCAGAGAGTAATTAAAATCCAACTTTGTAGTTTCAGGTGCTGAAGTTGACATACCTGTTGTGGTAGTCTCAACATTGCCAGACAAACAAGTATAATAATATTCTTGATTATATTCATCAATATAATATGGTTTAACTGAACTACAAACACTAGGATTTATAGGAATATTTGTCTCTTTTAATGTAGAACCACTACATAAATTTAAACATGAACCATATGTAAACGATGTAGTATCAAAATGTTCTATAATCTCATTGCTATCTTCAACATTTACAATAATCTTGAAAATATAATTTTTGTAAGTTCCTGTAACTGTTGCTGTTCCAACTTTTTTAGCGGTAATTACTTTTTTATTATCAACAGTTAAAATACTCGTATCACTACTTTTCCAATTAGTTACCTTAGCTGCGGTTGTTTCATTATTACGGAACACTGGCTTAGTACTAACACCTTTTTTAACTTTAATCGTTATGCTATTAGTAATTGGTTTAGATCCACTATTGCTAGTACCAGTACTAGTACCACCACCAGTTGGAGTACTTGTACTTGGTGCTTGAGCTACTTTATTGGTTATTTTAATTGGTTGTACCCCTTCAATTGGTAACTCTTGAATAGAAACAAAATTCTTCTTAACTTCTATTTTTTCACCAGTATTTAAAGTTACACTAATCGAAACATCAAAAGTACCATAACCATTATAATCTAAATAAAACCAACTAGGTTCAAGTAGTAATTTTTCCTCTGTTTTTTCTTGACCATAATAAGTAAATGTCGCTTTAGTGAAGTTATTAGTTTCGCCATTTTGCTTAGGTACTAAAACAAGAAATTCTGTTTTTTCAACATCAACAAAGTCATAAAAACCATATTTCTGTAAATCAAATTTAAATATTACACGATTATCACTTATTCTTTCATAATCAAGTAAAATATCTTTTAGTTTTTCTTTTTCGGAATCATTTAATACTGTGTTAAATAGTGGTAATTCATCGCCAAAATCGTCATTTTCATCTGCAAGTCTTTTTACAGACTTTTTAGAAGATTTATTAGCAACTGTTTTAACTGTTTTGTTAGATGTGCTATTTGCAGATTGTCTTGTAACATTAAACGTAAAACTATTAGATAAATCACCTATTTTAGCTGTTACTGTAGCACTACCAGCAGCTAAAGCCTTAACATCACCATTATCAACAGTTAAAACACTTTTATCACTTGATGTCCAAACTACATTCTTGTTTGTTGCATTTTCAGGATATATTTTAAGACCTAAATCAACACTATCTCCAACACTAATATTTTGACTTGGAGCAACAATTGTAATTTTAGCAACATCAATGCTTTCAACATTTATAGTAACTTCAGTTGATAAGCCATTAACAGTAGAAACAGTAATTTTTGCAACTCCAGGTGCAACTGCATAAATTAAACCACGTTCATTTACTGTTACAACATTTTCATTATTGCTTTTATATATGTATTTTGTATCAGTAGTATTTGCTTCTATTTGAAGTGTTTCAGATTCTCCAACAGCTAACGTCATTTCTGAATAAACAGGTGTTAAATATGTTGTAACAGGTGTTTCAGAAACTGAAACTTTTTTAGTTGCAGTTTCACCATTTCCAATTTGAGCAGTAATATAAGCTTCTCCTTCACCAGTTGCTGTTATATTACCTTCACTATCAACACTTACAACACTAGGGTCACTACTAGACCAAACTGTATTTGAAACCGTAGCTTCATCATCATATTTAGGAGTTAAAACTTTTCCATCTCCAACATTTAAACTTTCAACATCTTGATCAAGTTCAACCTTAGTTGGTTCAATTTCTTCATCAGTTACATCAACTATTAAAGTTGCAATTAAATCATTAACAGTTCTTGCTGTTACTGTTGCTTGTCCAATTGCTACAGCTTGAACTAATCCTTCTTTTACTGTTGCAACATTAGGATCAGATGAAAACCAGGTTACAACATCTTCAGTTACATCTGGTGGAAGTAAAGTAAATCCAACTTTTCTTGACTCACCATATCTTAATTTTAAATAATTATATTCAAGTTCAATAGAATATGGAAATACTAATTTTTTTCCATCAGGTGCTGTAAAATATACTAGTTTATTTTTTGTATCAGTAACAATTACTTCACATTTAGCAATAGCATCGCTATCACCAGTACGAACGGTAATTGTTGCCATACCAAATCCAACTGGGAATACTCTTCCGGTTGGATCTACAATAGCTACATTTTCATCACTAGAATAAAATTCTAAGTTTTGATTAGTAGCATTATAAGGTTCAAGAGTTGTTTTGATTAATTGGGATTTTGTTGAACCACCTAAATCAAAAACAATTCTTTCATTACTTAATTGAATACTCTCAACAGGTACTTTATTTTTAGTTACCGTTAAAGTACTATTTTCAACTACAGCATCACTGTCTTTTGATTTTACAATAATACTAACTGTTCCCTCTTTTAAAGGAGTTACATATCCTGTATATGGATTAACATCAGCAATTGTTGGATCACTACTTTCATAAATTACGTTCTTTGATGTTGTATTTTCAGGATATACTTGATAGTCATATTGATATTCTTTTCCTCTTTTTACACCTAAATTACTAGTATTTAACAAGATTGATTTTGGTTCAACATAACCAATCTTAATAATACCTGTGTAAACAAGAGCAAAACCACCAAGTGATATAACAACTAAAGCAGCTATTACTATCATAACAATTTTTAATGCTTTTTTACCCTTTGGTTTTCCATTATTAATGCCTGTATTTGAAATATTATTATACATTTGATTATTTTGATTATTAGATTTTACTCCATTTGTTCCGTTTATATTATTAGAAGTATTACTCTGATAACCACCATAAATATTGTTATTTTGATTTTGCATATTCTCCTCCTCATATTTCATTTTTCTTTAATTTCATTAATCTTATTTTTTTCATATAATTACGACGTATCATCCATTTTATCCTCCATATTTAAATTTAATGTTACCTTTATATCATTAAACTAATTTAATTTTACCTTATATTATAAATTTTTACAATACTTTTTTTAAAATTTAAACTACTTTACTATAGTACATCCAACTTGATTACAACTATTACGACATACATATTCAAGTTTATCAACATTTATATCAAATTGATGACCAATAGTTTTTGATTCTTTAGCTGTAAAAGTATATTCAGATGCAACAATTTTTTCTTTTTGATTTGCATATCTGTCATTTAAATCAAGACATTGATTATTTTTCCATTTCCTTTGAGATTTTTGTAAACATGAAGCTTTCGTTGTAATATCACTTAAAATTTTATAACAGTTTTTCGTATCACTTCCATTATAACCATATCCTTCTTTACAAGTTTCCCAATCACCTTCAGATATTTTTTTATACCGATAGCAAACTGGCATAAGTTCATAAACCGTAACTGTTTTTTTATCAGTTAATGGAGTTTTAGCCCCAGGATTAGTATAAGATAAAGTGATTTTGGCTGTTCCTTGTTTTAAAGCTTTAAGTTTATTACCATCAACACTAATAACTTTAGGATCACTTGAAGTTATTTTTACATTAGGTGAAGTTGTATCTTTTTCAGTATTAGATATAATTAAATCATAAGTTAAAACATATTCATCTAAAGCTTTAAGTTCAACATTATCTAAATTAGTTAATTTAACGCTTTCATAAATTCTCTTGTTAGAACGAACAGTAACATTAATAATAGCTGTTTTACTATAACCTTTAGCTTTTACATTAATTTTAGTTGTACCTACTTTTAAAGCACTTACTATTCCATTTTCAGGATTAACAGAAACTATATTAGAATCATCAACTGTATAAGTAAATATTTTATCTAAAACACCTAAATTTTTATTATTAGCTGAATCATAGGCATAGCAATCAACAGCATATCCGTTATCTCCTTTCATTAAAGACATTGTAGGGCCACAATTAAGACTTTCAATCTTTGGAGTTTTTTCAGTAACTGTAATATCAAGAGTTCCCTTAACTTCTGATGCGTCATCATTAATATAAGTTGCTGTTATAGTTGCTTTTCCTGCCGCAACTGGAGTTACAATATTACCATTTATAGTTAAGATATTAGTATCAGAGCTTGCATATACTACATTTAAACCACTTGTTGCATGAGTTTTACCATTAGATGTTGCAAGATTATAATTAAGAGTTAAATTTTGATCTCCTAAAGCAATAGTTGTTGTTTTATTTTTACCTTTCTTTAATGTAACAGTAAGGATTTTATAAACAGGTGGAGCTTTTTCAACTGTTACTTTTATCTTAGCTTTTAAATCCTTAGCTTTTACTGTTATGGTTGCATCCCCAGCTTTTAAAGCTGTTACTTTTCCGCTTGCATCAACCGTTACTATTTTTTCATCTGATGATTTATAAGTTGGATTATCATTACTAGTCATTTGTTCTTTTAAGGAAGTATCATATTTACCAATTAAAGAACAACTTAAAGTTTTATCTTTACCAGCTACAATATTAAGTTTATTAGCTGTTTCACATTCAATTGAACCTGGTATGAAAGCATCTGATATGTTAATAACAATAATACCGCGATATACTTTAGGATTATTACCACTTGTTTTAGCATCAACTGTTAAAGTAACACTTTTAGCATCAGTTTTAGTTGGAATAGTTACTTTAAAGTCAGCTTTTTTATATGTAACACTTGAATTATCGAGTGAATTAACAACTGTTGCATTAACAAGACTTAATTTATCCCAATTTTTAATTTTAATCGTGATTGTCTCACCCTTAGAAGCACTTGCTCCATTTGCCCAATCAAAAGTTAATTCTTTATCAATTGTTGCATAAGTAGATGCTCCTTGATAAGTTGTTTTCTTTTTATCAGCTTTACAAACAAACTCATATTTAGTTTTTTGTTTTGCAACATAATATGGTTTTTCAACTGTACATTTATTTTTAGTATCCTTAACTAAAGTTGTACTAACAAGTGTTCCTACTGAACATAAGTCACTTGCTGAATAACAAGTATCATATAAGAATGTAAAGTTTTGATTACTTGTTTCTTCTTTAGTATCATCAATTACATTAACTCGACCAGTAAAAGTATAACCTTTACTATGTCCGGTAATATAAGTGCTACCTACTTTCATTCCTTCAATATAACCATCACTAATTTTTGCAATACTAGGATCAGTAATAACCCAATCCGTTACATTAGCAGCTTCACTAACTGTAAAATAACTTGCAAGTGATAATCTAGCTTCAATTGGAACATTAAATTCAACACTTATATCTTGTCCTATATCATAAGTTGCATTTTCTATTTCAACCGTCTTTTTATTACCTTTTAAATAAACTGAGGCTTTAACTGTAATTTTTCCATATGAGCCTTTTGTAAAAGTTAAATTCTTAGAAAGTGGCATTTTATCAATATCATTTATTTTTAAATCTTTAACGGTTTCATCAACACTTTTTTTAACAATACTAAAAGTTGTTTTAGAAAGATTTACATAATCAGTAAAACCTTGATTTTCTAAATCCAAAGTAATTTTTACTTTTTTCTCTCCAACTCTTTCAAAAATAATTGGAGTTTTCTTTAAAGCTTCTATTTCAATATCACTTAAAACATTAGTAGGTTTTGCTTCTTCACTACTTGTTTCTTCATTAGCAACTTTAAGTACAATTGAACTTGATTGAGAACCAACTGATGCTGTAATTGTTGTTTGACCAACAGCTTTAGCAAATACAACTCCAGCCTCATTTACAGTTGCAACATTAGGATTACTACTTGTCCAAAGAATTGTTTTTTCAGTTGCATTTTTAGGCCATACTTCAGCTTGTAAATCTAGGGAATCCCCCTTTTTAATTATTGATTTAGAACCTGAAATATTAATTTTAGATGCTTCAACATTAATAACATTAACTTTAACATTAGTACTAACACCATTAGCAGCACTTATTTTTATTTCAGTTTCTCCAACTTTAATGCCATGAATTACTCCATCTTTATTAACTATTGCAACTTCTTCATTCATACTTTGATAAATAAATTTATCATTTCCGGTATCACTTTCAACTTCTAATTTTCTAGTTTCACCAGTTCCGATTGTAATATTAGTTTCTGTAACTGTTAAATAATTAGGAGTTTCAATTCCATCTGCAATTATAACAATGGAATCTCCATTTTTACTAGCTATTTGACTAGCATTCATATCTTGAACACCTGATGAATTAGAATTTGGTTTTACGGTTATAATTGCACTTCCTTTAGCTAAAGCAGTTATATTACCTTCACTATCAACTCTAATAATATCAGGATTACTACTTGACCAGATAAAATTTGAAATAGTTGCATTAGGTTCATAAGATACAGCTAATTTTTTAGTTTCTCCAACTCCAATCTTTTGAGTATCATCTTGAAATTCTACATAACTAGATGTAACTTCTTCATCTGTAACATCAACTGTTACAGTAGCTGCTAAATCATTAACTGTTCTTGCTGTTATCGTTGTTGTTCCAATAGCATTTCCATATATAACACCATCATTTACAGTTGCAACATTAGGGTCAGATGAAATCCAAGTTACAACATCTTCAGTTACATCAGGTGGTAATAATTCAAATCCAACTTTCCTAGATGTACCATATCTTAATCTTAAATAATTAGTATCTAGTTGAATTGAATATGGGAATATTATTTTTTTTCCATTAGGGGCATTAAAATAAACTAATTTATTTTTACTATCAGTTACAATAACTTCACAATTTGCATTAGCATTTCCATCTTTTGCCCGAACTGAAATGATTGCTATTCCATAACCAATTGGATAAACTCTTCCACTTTGATCAACAATTGCAACACTTTCATCACTTGATTCAAATGATAAATCTTGATTAGTAGCATTATAAGGTTCTGTAAATACTTTAATTAATTGAGATTTTGATTTATTACTTAAATCAAAAACAATTCGTTCACTACTTATTTTAATATCATTAATTGCAACCTTATCTTTAGTAACTGATAAATTACTTTTTTCAATTACAGTATCATCATTAGTTGATTTAACTGATATTACAACTGATCCCTCTTTTTTAGGAGTTATATATCCTGTTGTTGGATTAACTTCAGCAATACTAGGATCACTACTTTCATAATAAACGTTTTTAGAGGCTGAGGTTTCAGGATATACTTGATAATCATATTGATATGACTCGCCTTTTTTAACACCTATATTACTTGCATTTAATAATATTGACTCTGGTCCATTTGCACTAAACCTAACAATTCCTGTATAAACAAGAGCAAATCCTGCCATCAAAACAACTGCAAGAATTAATGCTATAACCATTACACCCCTAAATATTTTTATAGCAAATGATGTTTTTTCTACTTCTTCATTTTTTTCTTTAGTTTCATCTTCTTTTTTTATTTCTTTTTTAGTCTTAGTATTTGTTTTTTTACTATTTTTTTGATTACTCATTTTAATCTCCTCCTTAATATAATCATTTTTTATTTTTTATTTTTTTAAGTATATATATCCATAAACCTAATCATCATACCTTATCTTCTCCTAACTATAATATAATCGTACCATATTATCACTTTTAATTCAAGATAATTTAGAAATTTTTTTCACTATTAAAAATATAAAAATTTAATTTAAATAAAAAAGAAAAACTCTATTTATTAGATTTTTCTTTTTTAACAAATAATCTTATTAAATGGATAAGTTATAGCAATTATTTTCTGTACCATCTCCACCTACTATCTTGATTTGAGATTTCAAATTAAGACTAGGTCTAACACCAAAGTTATAGCTTACGAAATAAGTATTCAAATCTCCTGATGGTCCCCAATAAGCTACACCATTAAATATATTTGCTGATGGAGCTAAAAGCCATTCATAACTTTTATGGTTAGCTGTCGATAACCAACTACTATTACTTGCTGTTCCATTAAATGATCCATGGCCTAGTTTTGTGGTCCAATACTTACTATCTGCACTATATCCATAATCACTTGAATATAGTAATGCTACGCTTCCTTCCCATGTTGATGGATTATTTTCCCATACTCGACATGTTTGATTTTTAATTATTGCATTATTATTACTATTTGTACTTGGTCCTTTTCCACCGCTACATTCAGTTGCTCTTTCATATTTGTATGCTTCGTTTGGAGTATCTTTTATTCCAGATAGAGTACTACTTCCTCCATTCGTTCCTGAATCATAGTATGTTCCTGCACCTAAGTAATACTTAGTTTTATCTTCTATCATGTTTTTCGCAGTTTTACTTAAGTAACTCATATATCCAGCACTTGGTGTTTTAGTTTCAACATCTTTTCCTCCATTTAACCAATATTGTAGTCCTGATGTTGTCCAGTCATTATTTTGTTTTCCACTTGTTTTTTTGTTCCAATAAGCCGTATCGCTACCACTTTTCTGAATATTATAAGTAACTCCATTTTTAGAATAAGACGTTGGGAACATATCATTTGTTAAAACGTTATTTCTAACTATTTTTAGGTGTTCATTACCACTTTCATCTTTAAATACTCCAACTATTCGCCATTTTTCACAATTAGTTTCATTTTGAGGTTTTCCTTCTTCGCAATTAAAGTATACATAGTTATTTACTCCTGTTCCTGAATATCTATATTCTCTTATATTACTTGCATTTTTACTAGTTGTTTTTTTACCATCAGTAGTAACTCCTATTATTCCTCCAGTTTTTCCAATTGTATCTTTTAAAACTGAATTTGCTGTATTATTAGTTGTTGTTCCAGATCCTCCTTGATTGCCAGTTGAACCGCTTGATGAGCCTTGATTGTCAGTTGAACTACTTGATGCTCCTGGTACTCCAACTGTATAAGGACTACTTTCTGTTCCACTTCCACCTGTTATATACACAGTTGATTTTAGATTTATAGATGGGCGAACCCCGTACGCGTTCGAGGAAGGCGAATTGTTGAGCAGAGAGCCGAAGTTGTACACGTACCACACGTAAGAGCTGTTATATGGCGTTATTAACCACATATCTTTTGATGATGAATAACCATTACCTAATTGTGCTGAAAACATTTCTCCTACTCTTGGTAATCCTACAAGTCCTGTCCAAGTACTTGTTGTTTTTTTACAACTACTTGTCGTTTTTGTTGTATTACTTGCACTACATATTGTATTTTTATAACTTACTCCTGGATAACCATATTGTCCCAAATAATATGTTCCCTCTGTTATATATTTTTGAAGTTCACTTGTTAACCATGTATTATTCAAATAATAGCCCCAATAATCATTATTTCCACTTTTAACTGAATCTGCCCAATTGCTACTATTACTTTCAAAACTTTTCGTTAATACTGTATTTCCTTCATCTCTTACATAATCAACACTTGTTAATTTTGTTGTTCCATTTTCAATTCCTACTATTCTATATACTTTATCATCTACTTTGACATATTCGCCACTTAATCTTGTATTTATTTTATCATTTGTTTTTCCTGTTGCTTTATCTCCACTTATTGTATAAGGATTTGATTTTGTCCCTTGGCCATTTAATGTAATGGTAGATTTTAGATTAATAGATGGGCGAACCCCGTTCGCGCTCGAGGAAGACGAATCGTAGTACAGATAGCCGTTGTAGTACACGAACCGCACGAGCGAACTGCTATATGGCGTTATTAACCACCAATAATACTTAATATTTAAATATCCATTTAAATAATCACCTAAATTTTTATAACTTTGATAATATTCATACGCATTTAATAATCCTACATCTCCAGTTACCATTGTTGCGCTTTTATCTGTTGGTGGTCTTACAGGTGTTTTATTTCCATCCGCTGTTGCATTCCATTTTGAATTAGTTACTATTATATTTGAATAATTATATAAAGTATCTTTAAAATCCTCATTTAACCATTGATATATCCAGGAATTTTTATAAGTTGTATTTTCTCCCCAACTTATTGCTGTTATTTCATCTTGGGTTATTAATTTCATTGTTCCATCTGGATTTATAGCTGTTATTCTCCATAGTTTTCCTGAATACCATACATAGTTAAAGTTAACACAATCGTTGGTTCCTGAAAAATAGATTGTTCCGTCATCGTCTTCTATAATTGGACTTTTACTACACACTTTTGTATTAGCTTCTGCAGCTTTAGCTTTATCTAATACATTCTGAGCAGCTGTAGTGTAGCTTGGTTTCTCTGGTTCTTCAGGCTCATCTGGTGTTTCCGGAGTTGTTTGGGATGGTTTATTAGTTTGTGCACATGCTGAAGCACTACATGTATTTCTACAATTTTTAAAAGTATCTTTTGAAGATGTAAATACATTTTGTTTAGCTTTAGTAATACTATCTGTATAAATATAATTACTAGCTGTTGTTGATGTAGCAGTACGAGTATAACTTAAGGTATAACATTTACCAGATGACCATACTCTATTGCTAGCCTTCTTACCATTAGGATATTTACAAGTTGTACTATTAGATACTCCTAATACTTGCTTATAACATTTTGTTTTATCACCAAGTGCTACTGTTCCTGTTTTACAAGCTGGAGTTTTAGATGTTACACTTTTATATCTATAACAAGTTTTTAAATTTGCAACACTTAAACTTATTTTATTTGATGTAATTGTCGTTTTTCCATCATCATAAACTGCTGATATAGTAGATGTTCCAATCTTTTTTCCTGAAAGAATTGTTTCACTAACTGCTACCACTGAAGTATTAGAAGAAACTATTTTAACTTTTGAATTTGTAGTAGAAGTCTTTCCATTAGAATATGTGATAAGATAGCTTGCATTAGTATGACTTCCAACACTAATTGAATTTGATGATAAAGAAAGTTTTATAGATTTTACTGTAAGGTTTTGAGTATCATCTTCTTCTTTTGGAATTACAGTGACATTAACTGTAGTAGTTCCATCACTACTACCAACATTAACTCCCGCTTTTCCTTCTTTTAAAGCTGTTACTACTCCATCAGCATCTATTGATATTATTGAACTAAAATCATCAGGAACTGAATAGAATGGATTCCTTAAAGAAGTAACTTCATTATTTGAATTAAATGTTTGACAATTTAATTTTTGCTTTTCACCTTTTTGAATTGTTAGATCAGAACAAGCAATACTACTAAGTTTTGGCATAAGTGTTCCTTCTTTAACTACTTTTAAATCTAAGGTAGCAGTTAATGTTTTTCCAGCAGAATTAACATATTTAGCTGTAATTGTTGCACTTCCGGTTGCTTTAGCATTTATAATATTTCCATCTAATGATATAATATCAGAATTAGTTGTATAACTAACATTCAAACCATTTGTTGCAGAAATATTTTTTCCTTTAGCTGTATAACTAATACTTGCATCTTCACCTATTTCAATTTCATTCGATTCCTTACCATTAGTTTTATTTAAAGATAAGGAAAGTGAAGTATAAATAGGACCACCTGTTACTGTAATACTAGCTGTTGTCTTTAAATTTTTATATGTAATATTTGCTGTTGTTTTTCCAGCTTTTAAAGCTGTAACTACTTGTGTTTTTGCATCTATTGTTGCTATTTTAGTATTACTAATAGTAATTTTAGTATCATTTATTACCTTAAATTGATTATCTGAATAAAGTGCTCTACAGGTAAGTGAACCTTTTGAACCTACTTGTAAATTTAATGCATTACAAGTAATTCTTTTAATTTCAGGCTCTTTTTGAACAATTAATACTAAACTTCCTGAAATACTAGCCAATGTTTTAGCAGTTGTTCCTCTTTCAACAACCCCTTGAAAGTATATTTTAAAGTTTTTATTATTATCAATATTAGTAGGAACTTTAATAGTAAACGTATCATTTTTTATTGTTTTTGAAGTTGACGTTCCTGTTGATTTATATGTAAGAGATTTTAATCTTAACGAATCCCAATTAGTTATACGTATATTTAAAGTCGCACCACTTTTAACTTTTGCTCCATTTGAATAATTAAAACGTAAAGCATTACTAATAGAACTTGTAGTGGTTGTTGATGTTCCGGAACTTCCTGTTGTTCCAGAGCTTCCAGTACTTCCTGAGCCTCCTGTTGTTGCACTACTTCCTGTACTTCCTGATGATGTTGATGTTCCTGTTGAAGTACCATAATTTTGGGCAATGGAAACACCTCTATAAGTAGTTTCTCTATTTCCAACTGTACATGTATAGTAATACTCTTTATTTATTGCATCAATATAATATGGTTTACTTGATGGACACTTTGAAAGATTCTTATTAATATTTGTTCTTCCTTTTAATTGTGAACTTGCACATAAACTAAGACACGTTCCTGTTTTTAAAGTAACTTTTGTTGTAGCTTTTATTGGAGTTGATGAAGTTGTTGTAGTTTTATTAGAAGTAACCATTATATTAATTGTAAAGGTATACCTTTCATAATGACCTGTAATTTTAGTCCTTCCTAAATTAACAGCAGTAACTATACCGTTTGTACTTACTCTAGCAATACTAGAATTAGAACTTCTCCAATCTTTAACTCTTGAAACTTGTTCACTATATTTACTAAAGAAATTTCTCGCTGTGTTTCCCTTTAACAATCTAATTGAAACTGTTGGAGCATAATTTATCTCTTCAGTTGCAGGTGTCGTTGATGGCGTTTCCGGAGTTTCTGGTGTTGTTGGGGTTGATGGTGTTTCCGGAGTTGTTGGATTTTCTGGAGTTTCCGGTGTTGTTGTTTCTTCAGTGTATTCACTAACTTGAACTGGTTGTAATCCATCTACAGGGATTTCTTGAATTATTGCTTTAGTTTTATTTAAAGTAATTGTCTCCCCATTTTTTAGATATACAGTTGTTTCTATTCCAAATGTACCATAACCTGTGAAATCTAAGTAAAATGAATTTAGATTAATTCCAACACTTTCGATTTCTTCATCAGTCATCTTGCCAATTTCTATTTTGCTAAATGTGCTATCTGCTTTATAAATTTTAAAAGATGTTTTTTCTAAATCAACATAATCTGTTAAACCATATTTATCTAAATCTAGAATAAATAACAATTTTCCAGCTTCATTATATTTATATTCTAATAATATCTTTTTTAAATTTTCTTTTTCAGTATCATTTAAAGTTGGATTAGTTACAAGTTCCTCAGTTTCTTCTTCATCTGCTATTTTATTAGCCATTCCTTTTCCGGATTTTTTACCAACATTTAAAGTTAAGCTATTATAAAGATTTCCGATCTTTGCTGTTATGGTTGCCGTTCCTGATGCTATACCTTTAACTGTACCATTTTCAACTGTTAATACTTTGGTATTACTTGATGACCACTCAATGTTTTTATTTGTAGCATTATTTGGTAATACATCAACTACTAACTCTTGAGTTTCACCTACATCTATATTAGGATTTCCTGCTAATAATATTTTTACTGGTGAAACATTGGAAACTACTACGTCAACATCAGCACTTAATCCTCCAGCTGCTGTAACATTAATTACTGCTGTACCGGGATTGACTCCATAAACTATTCCTCGTTCACTAACGGTTGCAACTTGTTCATTACTACTTTTATAAATGAAATTATTTTCTCTTGTTTCGGTTGCAATTTCAATTTCTTTTGATTCTCCTGTTTCTAAATTAATTTTTGCTTCATCTATTTGCAAAATATTACTACTTTGGCTTGTATCTCCGCTAATAATAACGGTCTTTGTTGCTTTTACACCATTTGGTGTTGTTACCATGATATTTACTTTTCCTGGTGCTAATGCTGTAACATTACCTTCTGTATCAACACTAGCTATGTCATCATTGCTACTTTCCCATGTAACATTAGAAACAGTTGCTGCTTCATCGTATCTTGGAGATAAAATTTTATTTTCTCCAACCTTTAATTCTTCTATTCCATTATCAAAATATACATTAGTTGGATTAACTTCTTCATCAGTTACATCAACTGTTAAAGTTGCAATTAAATCATTTACAGTTCTTGCTGTTACTGTTGTTTGTCCGATTGCTACAGCTTGAACTAATCCATCTTTTACTGTTGCAACACTTGGATCAGATGAAATCCAAGTTACAACATCCTCAGTTACATCTGGTGGAAGTAACGTAAATCCGACTTTTCTTGATTCACCATATTTTAGTCTTAAATAATTATAATCTAATTGTATTGCATATGGAAATACTAATTTCTTTCCATCTGGTGCATCAAAATAAACTCTTTTATTTTTACTATCAGTTACAATTACCTCACATTTGCTAACAGCATTTGAATCAGTTGTTCTTACTGTAATTGTTGCCATTCCATAGTCTACTGGGAATACTCTTCCGGTTGGATCTACAATAGCTACACTTTCATCACTAGAATAAAACTCTAAATTGTGATCACTTGCATCATATGGTTCTAGTGTTACTTTTATTAATTGTGATTTGCTTTCATTGCTTAAATCAAATACTATTCTTTCACTACTTAATTGAATATTTTCAACCGGAACTTTTGTTGTTGTTACTGTCAAGGTACTGCTTTCAATTATTTCATCAGTTTCACTTGACCTTATTATAATATTTACAGTTCCTTCTTTTAATGGTGTTACATATCCTGTATATGGATTAACATCAGCTATTGTTGGATCGCTACTTTCGTAAACGACATTTTTAGCTGTTGTTTTTTCAGGATATATTTGATAGTCATATTGATATTCTCTTCCTCTTTTTACACCTACAGTACTCGTATTTAAAAGTATTGCTTTAGGTTTTACACCTTCTATTTTTATAATACCAGTATAAACAAGTGCAAAACCACCAAGGGATATTACAACTAAAACTGCTATTACTATCATAACAATTTTTAATGTCTTTTTACCCTTAGGCTTAGAATTATTATAATTTTCTCCATTTACCATATCTTTCTTTTGGTAATTAGAAGTATTTTTCTGATAATTTCCATAAACATTATCAGTTTGATTATTATTTTGACTTTGCATTTTCTCCTCCTATTATCATCATAATCTTATCATATTATCATTTTTTATTCAAGATAATTTACAAATTTTTTTCAAATTCTCAAAAATTATCTTCCAAAAAGTAAATTTCTATAGTATAATATTTTAAGAATAGGAAGGTGTAGCGAAATGGTCGAATATGATTTTAAGAATGATGAGATTGCTAATATCGTCAATAATATAATCATTTATGCTGTTAGTAAACGTGCTAGTGATATTCATTTTGACCCTTGTGAACAAGGATTAAAAGTAAGACTTCGAATCGATGGTGTTTTACAAGATCATGCTATTGTTCCTATTGCTTATCAAAAGAATTTAGCAACGAGAATTAAATTAATTTCTAATATGAATATAACTGAATCAAGATTACCACAAGATGGTGCTATCAAAGATACTATCAATGGAATTGACCTTGATATGCGTGTTTCATCTTTAAATACTAATTTAGGTGAAAAAATCGTTATTCGTATCTTAGACTATTCAAAAAGTGCTGAAGGATTAGAATCCCTTGGATTTACTGAACGCAATTTAGTTAAAATTAAAAAAATGATTGAAGTTCCAAATGGAATTATTCTTGTAACTGGTGCAACTGGTAGTGGTAAATCAACAACTGTTTATACAATGCTTCAATACTTAAATCGTGAAGAAACTAATATAATTACTGTTGAAGACCCCATAGAAATGAACATTGAAGGTATTAATCAAGTTCAAGTTAATAGTGAAATTGGCCTTACCTTCGGTCGTGTTTTAAGAAGTATTTTAAGACAAGACCCAAATATTATTCTAATTGGAGAAATTCGTGACTCAGAAACTGCCCAAATTGCGGTTCGAGCATCAATCACGGGGCACTTAGTTTTTTCAACAGTTCACACGAATAACTCTCTATCAACTATTGAACGTATGCTTGATATGAATGTTGAACGTTATCTTTTATCAAGTGCCCTAACTGGAATTGTTTCTCAAAAATTAGCCAGAAAACTTTGTCCACATTGTCGTAAAAAACGTCCTACTACCTCTTACGAAAAAGTTGTTTTTAAAGAAATACTTGGAAAAGACGTTGCTGAAATTGATGATGTAAATGGCCATTGTGATAATTGCCGAAATGGCTACTATGGCCGAATTGCTATTCAAGAAGTTTTATTAATTGATGAAGAAATTAGAAATGCTATTAATGACCCTACTATGTCAAGAGAAAAACTAAGGGAACTTGTTTATACAAGAGATGTTACTACCCTTCTTCAAGATGGCCTTGGAAAAGTTCTTGATGGTATAACTACTTTTGAAGAAATTTATAAAAATATTGCTATTGATAATGATTTAGATGAAAAATATGGAGAATATAGTAATAGTAATACTAAAACTGATGATAATCCTGAAGATACAGTTCTTGAAATAACTCCAAGTAGTGATGCTGAAGTTATTGATAGTATTACTCCTGATAACAGTCCTGATATTATTACTAATGATATTGAAGATGTTATTTAATGATTTAACCCGCCTAGATAATAGTCAGGAACAACTCCTTGAATTATTTTCATAGAAAGAGGCGTTTTTACAACCACTTCCATATCACTTGCTGCAAGTGGTAAAATCATTTTTATATTAACATTAACATTAATAAATATTTCAATTAAAGAATTATTAATCCCATATTCACTAACCTTAGTTTCAATATTAGGGTTAACAGAACTTATTAATTCCATTTTAATAGGAATCTTAGGTCCTAAATTATTTAAAAATGTTGAATTAAAAATAACTCCACTTGGTATATAAAAGATATTATTTGGAATATTAAATTTCTTTAAAGTTTCTAAATCTTGTTCACTAACTAATTTAATATTATCATAAATAGTTAAAGAAATACTTGATAAAACCCGGTTTAATATAACAGGATCAAAATCAACCATTGTCATATTAGTATTGTTATCATTTTTAATAATAAATAAATTATCTAAATTATTAGTAATTAAATCATCAGTAATTGATTTATTAATAACAGTTGTTGCTAATCTTTTAAGTTCACTTCCCGCGTAATTCATATAAATAGGCATTACTTTATAACTTATAATACATAAAACTATTATACTAAATATAAAGATAAAGATTAAAGTTATAAATAATTTTATAAATTTATTTTTCATATCTACAAAAATTATATAAATTTGATTTACAAATTATGTTTTTTTTGATATACTTAATTATAGAATAGAGGTGCATTTATGGAAAAAATAAACGAAATATTAAATGAAATTGAATTAGAAAGTTTAAATATTAAAGACTTTGCTATTTTACTTGATATTATAAATAGCTTAAAAACAAATGATAATGTTGAGGTGATATAATGGATAATTTTAATAATAAATTAATTGATCAAATATTTAAACTTTTAGCACCTCTTAGGACTTTTTATAAAGATGATGTTGAAAAAGTTACTAATGATTTATTAAATAATGATACTAAAAGTTTTCAAGAATTTGTAAATAAATATTATGCTAATGTTGCTAATACTAAATATTTTAGTGATATAGTTAAAAATTTAGTTAATAATTCTTTAATATCTAATTCTTTTTTAGATAAAATAATTGTAAATAATTCAATTAAAGTTGCAAGTGTTAAACCTCTTAATGTAAAAGTTACAACACTTAATTTAATTAAACAAAATAGAGATTTAAAGAAATTAGATTTAACTAAATATCCTGTTAGTTTAGTAAGTGATACTAAAGATAAGGGAGAACTCGAAATAACACCTAATTATAATGTAGAACCAGAGTTTGATTTACCTCTTAATAATCAAGGGACTGAATTACCTGATTTTAATGATTTAGATAATATTCCAGCAATTGAAATTACTCCTACTAATGAAACTAATATAGATAATAATAATTTTGAAATTCCTATTTCAAATAATCTAAATCAAGAAAATAGTATTAATAATGAACCTAATCTAGATGATAACAACTTTGAAATTCCTATTTCTAATAGCTTAAATCAAGAAAATAGTATTAATAATGATGCTAATCTAGATGATAATAAATTTGAAATTCCTATTTCTAATAACTTAAATCAAGAAAATGATATTAATAAGGAGACTACTTTAGATAGTAATAATTTTGATTCTGATGATAGTCTTAAAAATACAACTCAGTTTGGGCAATTATTAAGTTTTCCTATTGATTTAGAGCAAGCTAAAGATACTTCTGATATATTAAATAAAGAGGAAATCAATTCTAATGTTCATGAATATACAATAGCTGCTCCATCAAAAACTGAAGATGAAATAAGAGATGAAATAGAAGAAAAAGTTCGCGTTGAAGTTAAAGAAGAACTAAGGGATGAAGTAAGGGACTCTGTTAAAAATGAAGTTAAGGAAGAAGTTAAAGAAGAGGTTCGAAATGAAGTTAGGGATTCTGTACGGAATGAAGTTAAAGAGGAACTAAGAGATGAGGTTCGTGACTCTGTTAAAAATGAAGTTAAGGAAGAAGTCAAAGAAGAAGTTAGAAATGAAGTAAGAGATTCCGTTCGGGATGAAGTGAAAGAAGAACTAAGAGATGAAGTTCGTAACTCTGTTAAAAACGAGGTTAAGGAAGAAGTCAAAGAGGAAGTTCGAAATGAAGTAAGGGCATCTGTTCGGAATGAAGTTAAAGAAGAACTTCGAAACGAAGTCAGGGCTTCTGTTAAAAACGAAGTTAAGGAAGAAGTTAAAGAAGAGGTTCGAGCATCAGTTAGAAGCGAAGTGAAAGCGGAAGTTGAACAAGAACTAAGAAATCAAGTTTTAGCTCGAGTTCGGGAAGAGACTAAACAAAATATTTTAAAACTTCAAAATGATTATATGAATAATGCTTCTGAGTTTATTAAGAACTTAGATAGTAAAAGTGCTGAAGAAATTTATACTTCCTTAAGATTCTTAAATGATTTAAGATATATGAGTCATTGTATTATGCATCTTAGTCCTAAAACTCTTGAAAGATTATATTCCTATATTGAAACTAAATTACATTCTAACTCAAGAGAATTCATGGATACAATAATTGAAAAGCGTATTAAAGAAATTATTCCTCCTAATTTAAGTTATGAAGTTGATGATAAGATCAACAATTTTAAGAAAAATGCTTAATTGGCATTTTTTTTAATTTTACTAATAAAATTAAATGAGGTGGCTATGCAAAAAACTATTATTAAATATTTAAAGGGATTTTTAGTCTTTCTTGTTCCCTTTTTAACTCTTTTATTAATTACAAGTATTCTTTATTATTTTGATATTTTAAATAATCAAGTAATTAAGTATTTTAAAATTGTTATTATCTTATTATCAGCTTTTAGTAGTGGTTTTTATATAGGAATGAAAAGTACTAGTAAAGGTTATTTAAGTGGCTTAAAGTTAAGTAGTGGAATCACTCTCCTCTTCTTACTCATTAATCTTTTAACTAAGGGATTTAAATGGTATCATTTAGTTTATTATTTGATTATTATTGTAACGACATCCTTAGGTTCGATGCTTGGAATTAACAAAAAATAATAAAATTTCACACAAAATTCATAAAAGTAATGTATAATAATCATTGGTGATTTAGATGAATGTTTTAATAATTGATGATGAAGATTTAATTAGAAATGTTGTACGTGAATATTGTTTAAATGAAGGGTATAACGTTTTAGAAGCTAGTAATGGAATTGAAGGACTGAATATTTTAGAAAACAATAATGTTGATATAATTGTCCTTGATATTATGATGCCTAAGATGGATGGGTATACTTTCTTTAGTAAAATGAAAGAAAAGTATAATACTCCTACGATTGTTTTAAGTGCAAGAAATGAAGAATATGATAAGTTATTTGGTTTTTCAATTGGCATTGATGATTATTTAACAAAGCCCTTCTCTCCTAAAGAATTGATTGCAAGAATTAAAGCTATCTTAAAAAGAACTAACGGAAGTCAAGACGAAGTATTTGAATATAAAGGAATTAAAGTTGATTTTAAAGGTCGAGTTTTATATATTGATGATAAAATAATTGACATAACTCCTAAAGAATTTGATATACTAGCCTACTTTATTAAAAATCCTAATACAGCAATAAGCAGAGAGCAATTATTAAATAAAGTTTGGGGCTATGATTACTTTGGCGATGAAAGAACAATTGATACTCATATCAAAATTCTTAGAAATAACATGGGAAAATATCGAGATCTAATTGTTACTGTTAGAAGTATAGGATATAAGTTTATCTATGAAAAATAAGACTTTGTTATTTAAAATATTCTTATATTTAAGTATCTTCTCCGTTTTAATTTTAGTATTTATTTGGATATTTCAAATTTTAATGTTAAATAATTATTATCAATATTATAAAACGAATGAATTATCAAATACCTTAACTTTAATTAAAAATAATTATCAAAAAGATAATTTCTATGAAACATTAGAAAGTGTTGCTTATAATACAGATTTTTGTATTGAAATAATGCAAGATACATCAACCATTTACTCAAATATTCAAAATAATAAGGGTTGTATTGATACAAGTACTAATACTAAAGTTTTAAAACGGAAATTAGAATTTATGAATAGTGATAAAGAATATTTTAAACTTAAAATTATTAATCCAAGATTTCAAAATATGACACTTCTTTATGGAGTTAAATTAAGCGATTCTAATTATGTTTTCTTAAATACTTCCTTAGAACCAATTGAAACAACAGTTGATATTTTAAAAAGTCAATTAATTATTGTAACTTTTATTGTCATTATATTAGCAATTGTTATAGCATACTTTATATCAAGGTCTTTATCTAAACCAATTACCATGTTAACTAAATCTGCTAAAGATTTATCAAATGGTAACTATAGTGCTAACTTTAATGTTGAAAGTGATATTTTAGAAATTAAAGAATTAGGTAACTCACTTGATTATGCCAAAGATGTCATGAAAAAAACTGATGAATTAAGGCGAGACTTATTAAGTAATGTATCGCATGACTTGAAAACTCCTCTTACCATGATTAAAGCTTATGCTGAAATGGAAAGAGATTTTGATAATACAAAAGAAAAACGAGAAAATAATATGAATATTGTAATTGAAGAAGTCGATAGATTAAATGGTCTTGTTAATGATATTTTAAATTTATCAAAACTTGAAAGTAATATTGAAGAGTTAAAAATTGAAAAACTTGATTTAACAAAATTAATTAATACGATTTTAAATCGATTCAAAATATTTTCTTATACTAAGGATTATGAATTTATATTTAATTATCAAGATGAATTAATAATAAGTGCTGATAAGCAAAAACTTGAACAAGTAATTTATAATTTAATTAGTAATGCTATTAATTATACCGGAAGTGATAATAAAGTTTATATCGATGTTATTCCTGATAAAAAGAAAGTTAGAGTTGAAATAAGAGATACTGGTAAAGGTATTAAACCTGATGAGATTGATAAAGTCTGGGATAAGTATTATAAGAGTGAAAAGAAATATAAAAGGAATACAATTGGAACAGGAATTGGTCTTTCAATTGTTAAAAATATCTTTATCCTTCATGGATTTAAATATGGTATTATATCTAAAGTTAATAAAGGTTCAACCTTCTGGTTTGAAATACCAAGAAAATAATTAAAAAGAGAAATTTCTTTAATAAAGAGTTTCTCTTTTTTAATATATTAGATAGTGATAGTGTATAATCTAGTGTGTAAATTAAAAAATACATACTAGATTTTTTAATTGTTAAAAAGGAGGAAAAGAAA
>CANRIE010000082.1 GCA_947630585.1 uncultured Bacilli bacterium
ATTAAAAAAGAAAGATAAACTTCCTTAATTATTTTTATATAATTCTTTTTTTAATAAATCTAAATTCTCACTCATAATTTTAATATAATTGGAATCTTGTTCTCTTTCTTCATCAGTTATATTTTTTAAATTCTTAATAGTTAAAGCTTCAATTTCATTTTCTTCTAATAAGTTAGTTACTTCTTTTTCGGTATCTTCATTTTCATATAAATAGAAATATAAAATATTTTCTTGTTTTAAATAATTTTTTAAAGTAGAAAGATTTTTTTCATAATCAGGATTATCTTTATTTAGAGAAATAACATTGACATTATATTTTTCTAAGAATAATAAGTTATCACTATTAGTAACGATCGTTTTTTCTTTAGCATTTAAGATAGTTGTTTTATATTCAGCATCAAGATTAGAAAGTTCTTCTTTTAAAGTTTCATAACGAGTATTTATTTCATCTTTTAAATGTTTACTAGTGATATATTCAGATAATCCTTCTTTAATATTTTGAGACATCATTATCATATTAGAAGGATTTAACCATAATTCATCTTCTGTATATTTAGTTGGTATACCAAAAGAAGAATCAATTATTTTTAACTCTTTATTTTTGTTTAAGAAAGTTAAAGCTTGATTAGAATCATTAGTTGCTCCCATATAGATAAACATATCTTTTTTACTATAATCACGAATTTGTTTATCAGTAAAATTATATTTTGAAATATCAACGCCATCAGGGTAGATAGAGGTTACTACTGAATAATCACCATATAAATAATTAGTAACATATTCAAGTGGGTAGTTAGAAGTTAAAATAGTAATGTTTTCCATACTATCACTTTTAAATAAATCGCATCCTGTTAAGGAAAAAATAATTAATAATAAACCTAAAATTTTTTTCATACATAATCACCTACTATAATATTTTACTATTATTTTTAAATTACATCAAGTTTTATATATAATTTTTTTAAAATTAATGATATAATTATAAATATTAGGAAAGGAAATTAATGTTATGCAAGAGTTTTTAGAAAGATGGAATATTAAAATTAATGATAATAAATTATATGAAACAGCACTATCTCATTCATCATTTGCTAATGAACATAAGGCTAAGCATGATTATGAACGATTAGAGTTTTTAGGGGATGCAGTTTTAGAATTAGTTGTAAGTGATTATTTATATAATAATGCTAATTTAAGTGAAGGGGAGATGACTAAAACTAGAGCTAGTTATGTTTGTGAAAATGCCTTATATCAATATATGAAAGATTTAAATTTAATTAAGTATATTAAGGTTGGACATGGCGAGATGCATGAAGGGGATATCACGAAAGCAATTGTTGCAGATACATTTGAAGCAATTATGGCAGCAATTTATTTAGAAAATGGTTTACTAAAAGTTAAAGAGGTTATTCTTGATATCATTGTTCCATATATTAAGGATCCTGAAATAAGTTTCTTGAATGATTATAAATCAATTCTTCAAGAAGCCTTACAAACAGATAAAAGGTCATTTGTATATGAAACAATTAAAGAAGAAGGCCCATCTCATGATAGAAAATTTACAGTAGTTGTAAAAATAGATAATGTAATTTATGGAGAGGGGATAGCAAGTAGTAAGAAAGATGCTAGTCAGGAAGCGGCTCGGGTTGCTCTTACTAAGCTTGCTAAAATAAAAAATGAATAAAAAAGGATTTACGTTAGTTGAGTTATTAGCAGTTATTGCTTTAATTGCAATTTTAATGGGTATTGCCGTTCCTAATGTTATATCAACTGTTAATAATGGCAAGAGAAACGATTTTTTATCTGATGTTAAAAGAATGGTTGCAAAAGCTGAGTATTTAGTTTCATCTAATAAGACTGATCGTGATTACGTTAGAAGTGGTGGTTCTAAAACCTATAATTTAGTATCTCTTAATGAAAAAGGCGAATTTGATAAGGATGCTGATGGTGGAAGTTATAATGCTAGTACTTATGTAAGAGTAACTTATAGTGGTGGCAAGTATAAATTTTGTGTTTATGCTTTAGGCTCTAAAAGAAGAGTAGGAACAGCAACTAGTTGCGTTTATAGTGAGGACTTAACAGGGATTACGGTCGTGAAAGACAATTAGCCGATTTGAGGCAAAAAAAAATTTTTTTTGGATTTTTGTAAAAAAAACGGGCTCAATTTGAAAATTTGACCCTTTTTTTGGGGGTCAATTTGCCGATTTGGCTCCCTTTTTCTTCGCAATTTGGCGATTTGAACGATTTTTGTCTATAAATCGTCAATTTACAAAATTTGACAAAATTTGAGACCTGTGTTATATTGGAGATGTTGACCGGTTAACAGGAGGAAATTTACAATGAAAAAATTAAATTTATGGTTAGTAATTGTGTTTGTTATATCACTATTCCTAATTCCTCAAGTATGCATGGCTAAGGTAATTAAGATAGATGGTAAAACATACAATGTTACTTCTTATCATTCAGAAGATACGTTTAGTTATAGTGCCTCAACTAATAAATTAATATTGAAGGGTGCAACTTTCAAGAATATTGAAACGGAAGAAGATCACCTTATAATTGAAGTAGAGGGCGATAACTATATTAATACAACTAGTAGTTATAGTATATCAGCCAAGGATTTAACAATTACAGGGAGTGGAACTTTGAATATTGATTCGAAAATCTATGGAATCTACTGCACAAAATTCACTCTTACAGATACGACTTTAAATATTAAAGCTAATAATCGTGGAGTCTTTTTAGTTCAAGAAGGCGATGTTATATTAAATGCTTCTAAAATAGTTATGGAAGTTGAAGACGGCTCAGCATTTTCGGTTTCTAACAATGTTTATGTCAACAACTCAGATTTAACAGTTAAAAATTGCTATAATGTATTTTCAATGAATGCTTTAAATGTTTTTATTACTAATAGTAAAATCAGAGTTGGAAATTGCCATAATTTTGTTGGGATTAACACCTATAAATATTACTATGGTGATATTGATATTGAAGTTAAAAGTGATGTATTAAAAATTAATCCTACGTATTTTAAATTTCAAGATGGGGTTAAAGCTTATGAAAGTTCGGATGGAATTATATATAATGAAATTCCTGAAAAAGGTAATGTTTTTAATGAAGTTGATATTGGATGTTATCAAAAGTATAAAAGTGAGAATACCTCTTCTTCAGTAACTGATGAAGAGTTACTGAAACGAGAACAAGAACTTCAAGAACGTGAAAAAAATTTACAAACTAGGGAAGAAGAACTTAATTTAAAAGAAGCCGAATTAAATTCTAAAGAGCAAGAACTAAAAGAATTAGAAGCTAGGCTTAATGAATTAAAAGAACAACTTGATTCTAAAGATAATAACTTACTTTTAAAAGAAGAAAATCTAAATTCCTTGAAAGAACAATTAGAACAACTAGAAGAAAGATTAAATGCTAAAGAAAAAGAATTACAGGAATTAGAAACTAAATTATCATTTGAAAGAAGTGATTTGAATACTAAAACTGAAGCTCTTAATACTTTAAAAGATCAGTTAAGACTAAGGGATGAAGAGTTAACTACAAAAGAACAAGAGTTACAAGATTTAGAAACTAGACTTAATGATTTAGAACAAGAATTAAATTCTAAAGAAAGTAATTTAACATCTAAAGAAGATGAACTAAATTCATTAAAAGAAGACTTAGAACAATTAAAAGAAGAGTTAAATTCTAAATCAGAAGAATTAGATTCTAAAGATGAAGAATTAAATTCAAAAGAACAAAAATTACAAGACTTAGAAAGTAGACTTAATGATTTAGAACAAGAATTGAATTTTAAAGAAAGTAATTTAACATCTAAAGAAGACGACTTAAATTCTTTAAGAGAAGAATTACAAGAACTAGAAAATGAATTGAATACTAAATCAGAAGAATTAGATTCTAAAGATGAAGAATTAAATTCAAAAGAACAAGAGTTACAAGATTTAGAAACTAGACTTAATGATTTAGAACAAGAACTAAATTTTAAAGAAAGTAATTTAACATCTAAAGAAGATGAACTAAATTCATTAAAAGAAGACTTAGAACAATTAAAAGAAGAGTTAAATTCTAAATCAGAAGAATTAGATTCTAAAGATGAAGAATTAAATTCAAAAGAACAAAAATTACAAGACTTAGAAAATAGACTTAATGATTTAGAACAAGAATTAAATTCTAAAGAAAGTAACTTAACATCTAAAGAAGAAGATTTAACTACTAAAAAAAATGAACTTGCTGATTTAAAAGATGAATTGAAAACCTTAGAAGAAAAATTAAATGCTAAAAAAGAAGAATTAAATTCTTTACAAAAGGCGTTGAAGAAGTTAGAAGAATTATTAAATTCTAAAGAAAAAAGTTTAAGTTCAAAAGAAGAAAAGTTAGAAGATTTAGAAACTAAATTTAAAGAATTAGAAACAGAACTAACTTCTAAAGAGAAAGAATTAAACGAAAGAGAAAGTAATTTAGTTCCAAAAGAAGAAGAACTAAACAAATTTCAAGATTCTCTTCAAAGATTAAATGACCTACTTGTTAATAAAGATGAAAGTTTAAAAGAAAAAGATAAACTTTTAAAAGACAAGGAAGAAGATTTAACAAGAAGAGAAGATCAAGTTAAAAATGATAAATCTAATCTTAATAAGCAAAGTAGTTATCTTAATGCTAAAGAAAATGATTTAAGTAATAAAGAAGCTAATTTAAACTCTAAAGATGAAAATTTAAATTCAAAAGAGATGGAGTTAAATAATAAGGAAGAAGAGTTAAAAAACTTTGAACTTGATTTAAACTCTAAAGATGAAACTTTAGTAACGAAAGATAATACTTTAAAAGAAACAGAAGATAAACTTAATTCTTGGAATCAAGAATTAGAGAATACTGATGTTGAACTTAAAAAATTAGGTGAATCTTTAACACTTGAAAAAGAAGAACTTGATTCAGAAAATTTAGTACTTAAAGAATATGAAGATAGTTTAAATAAAACAGAAGAAGACTTAAAGAGAAGGGAGGAAAACTTAAATTTATATGCTAAGGATTATTGTCTTGATAATGCAAAAACTCTTAATAATTTAGATAATTCGAATACTAGAAATGGTATTAATGTTTCAATTACAATTTTAATTTTATCCCTTATTGGTATAGTACTTCTTATGTTAAGAAAAAAATGGAGGATCAATGGATAAATTAAATACAATAAAAATATTTCTTTATGAAAACAAAAGAAAACTAATAGTTATAGCTTGCCTATTATTAGTTATGGTAAGTGTAACCCTACTTTTCATGAGTAAAAATAGTTACCAAACCGAGAGTTTAGTATACGAAAATGTCCTTGAAAAGCAAGATTTAGAGCTTGAAAAAGAAAAAAGTGAAGATAAAGAAATTTATTATGTTGATGTTAAAGGAGCTGTTTATGTTCCTGGTGTTTATTCACTTAAATCTGGAAGCAGGGTCGTTGATGCTATTAATTTAGCTGGAGGTATTCAAGAAAACGCAGATACTTCCATCCTAAATCTTAGTATGGAATTAAGTGATGGGATGGTCATAGTTGTCTATACCAAAGATGAAGTTGGGCATATTCCTGAAATTGAAACCCAGAAAAATAAAATATGTAATGGGGAGGTTAAAAATGATGCTTGTATTACTAGTGCTACTAAAACTCCCTATACAAAAGTGGAAGAGTCTAGTAAAGAAAATAATACTACAGAGACAACTGTAACTAATAAAGTAAACATTAATACAGCATCCCTTAAAGAACTTACAACTTTGCCTAAAATTGGAGAAGCTAAAGCCCAAGCCATAATTGATTATCGAACCAAAAATGGTAATTTTAAAACCATTCAAGATATCAAAAAAGTAAGTGGAATTGGAGATGCAACTTTTGAAACCCTTAAGGACAATATTACAGTCTAAAGCGTTTTCTCTAATTTTAATAATTATAACGTGTTTATATGTTTTTATAAATGTTAAATTAATTAATTACCAAAGTATTTATAAAGAATCAGATATTAACTTTAATGGCATAGTAACACACATAAAAAAAACTACTTATGGCTACTCTATAACTATTAAAGCTAAAGAAAAACTAATTCTTTATACTAATGAATTTAATTACAATTTAGGTGATAAGCTTTATATTGAAGGAGAATTAGAACTGCCAACTAATAACACTATTCCAAATACTTTCAATTATAAAGAATATCTATATTACAATAAAATATTTTATATATTAAACCCAAGTAAAATAGTTTTAAAAGAAGAAAATAAGAATTTAATTTATAAATTAAAAACCAATTTATATAATTATATGGATACTTTTAAATCAAATAATTATTTAAAATCCTTTATTCTCGGTGATACTTCTTATCTTGGAAATGACTTATATAATTCCTATCAAATAAATGGTATATGTCATCTCCTTGCAATTGGAAGTTTACACATTACCTTATTAAGTATCCTAGTCTTGAAACTTTTAAAAAAATTAAAAGTTAAAGACTCTACTAGTAATTTGATTTTATTTATAATTATTTATCTCTTTCTTCTTTTAACTAACTATCAAGTTGCAATACTAAGAGTTTATTTATATATGATATTTAAATTCTTAAATAAAAAATTAAAGTTAAATTTAAGTTACTTAAAAATATTTTTAATTATTGCAAGTTTAACTTTATTTCTTAATCCTTTTTATATTTATCATAAAGGATTCTTGTATTCATATAGTATAAGTTTTATTTTAATTATGAATAAAGATAATTTAAAAAGAAATAAACTATTTAAAATATCTTTAATATCATTTTTAGCAAGTATTCCATTTAATATCTATTTTAATTATGAAATTAATCTCTTAAGTATTATTTATAATTTAATATATGTTCCTATTTTTAATTATTTAGTTTTTCCTTTATCATTTTTAACACTTATTTTTAAACCTCTTGATAATCTATTTTATTTAGTAATTGAGAATTTAAATAACTTATCATATTTTTTAAATAATTTTACTTTGGGAATTATTATTTTAAAGAAAATAAATATAATTATATTAGTATTTTATTTATTATTCATGATTTATGTTATTAAAAGCATATTTACTAATAATAAAAAAATTTTATTAATATTAATACTTGTTATCATGATTCATTATAATATCAATAATATTATTAAGAATGACTTTTATATGGTAATTGATGTTTCTCAAGGAGATTCGAGTTTGCTTTATCTTAATAATAAGGCTTACTTAATAGATACAGGAGGAGTATACAATAAAGATATTAGTAGTAATACTATTTTAATGTTAAAGTCCTTAGGAATTAGAAAGATTGATTATTTAATATTAACTCACGGTGATTATGATCATATGGGAGAAAGTTTTAATATAGTTAATAAATTTAAAGTTTCAAATGTTATTTTGAATAATGATTCATATAATAATTTAGAACAAGAATTAATTAAATTATTAAATAAGAAACATATTAATTATTATCAAGGAATAAAAGTTTTAAATAATAGATTTTATTTTTTAAATACTAGAGTTTATGATAATGAAAATGATAACTCAAGTGTAATTTATTTTAAATATCATGATTATAAATTTTTACTTATGGGAGATGCGAGTAGTGATAGAGAATTAGATATTTTAGAAAAATATAATTTAAGTAATATTGATTTTTTAAAAGTCGGACATCATGGTTCTGATACTAGTACAAGTGAATACTTTATTGATAAAATAAAACCTAAATATAGTTTTATATCAGTTGGTTTAAATAATCGTTATGGACATCCTAAAAAAAGTGTTTTAGATATTTTAAAAAATAGTAAGATATATAGAACCGACATAGATGGTAGCATCTTAATTGATTTAAAAAAGAATTATATAAAAACATATAGTCCTTAAGTATAAAATTAAAAAATTAACATATATTATTAGTAACGTGATAGGCAAATATCGTTTCTAATATTGTTTAGCGCCATATAATAAAGTGTGACGCTTAACGTGTTAAGCGTTTAATATAGATAAGAAAGAATCATTAATCTTCTGAATTAATGATTCTTTCTGTGTTTTTAAAACTAAGTTTAGCAACTTCATTTAACTTATCTTTACCATACTTCTTAACAATTTCAATTCCTACTTTATCAACCTCATGTCCGGCACCCTTTGGTAAAATAACCCCAAGTTCTTTTTCTAACTTTTCATATTCCTTTAAAAATAAATAACGACTAATAATACTACTAGATGCAACAGCAAGATTTTTATCTTCTGCTTTTGTCATGAAGGTAATATCACGTTGGACAAGATTGGTATCTTCTAAATATTTATAGTAAGTATATGGTTTTGCAAACTCATCAACTATTATATAATCAACTTTTGGGTGTTCCTGCATTAATTGATATAAAACTTTATTATGCATAATAGCTTTAACTTTATTCATATTATATTCTTTATGATAGTTATTATAATCTTTATTAGTTAAAACTAAACTATTATACTTAATTCTTTTAGCAATTAAAGGAGCAATTTTTAGAATTTTTTCATCAGTTAGCTTTTTACTATCGCAGACACCTAAATCTTGTAAGTAGGAAACATCTTCAAGTTTTACATAAGAAGCGGTAACAACAATAGGCCCAAAATAATCACCAGTTCCAACTTCGTCACTACCAACCGAATTACAATTAATATAGTCTTTCTCGTAAGTTTTATCTTTTAAAACTTTTTTTTCTTTGGTTTTATTATCGGAATTAGTAACTTCAACATGTCCTGCATTTATTTTTTCAGTTTCAATCCAATAATCACTTGCAAGGTCAGCATCTTTTCCTTGGAAAACAGCCTTTCCTGATGTATATAAAGTTACAACGGTATCCCCATCATCGGCTTGAAATAGAGAATATTGAGGAGTTTTATCCCTCATTAAATCTTTATAAAAATCAAGCATCATATTTTTAGTTTTTTCAGTCACTTTTACTGTAATAGTCATTTCAAATCACCTGAAATTATTATATATAATATTGATACTAAAATCAACAATTTTCAAAATTTTCTTGAAATTTATTTAAATAGTATATATAATGGTTATAGGTGGTAAAAATGAAGACATTAAAAATTTTAGTAATTATATTATGTTTATTTATGATAACAGGATGTGAAAAAAGCGATGCAGTATTATTTAAAGAAGAATATGAAGGTTTAAATAAAGAGGAAGGGTATAGAAGTGTATCGATTCCTAAAGATAATCCATTTGTTTATATAACTGATGAAGAGCTTGCTAAGAAAATAGAAGATAGAGAAGATATGGTTGTTTACTTTGGTTTTAAAACTTGTCCATGGTGCAGGAGTATTATTGAAAATTTAATTCAAGTTGCAAGTGAATTGAAAATTAAAAAGATTTATTATTTAGATGTATACGATATTCGTGATAAAAAAGAAATTAAAGATGGCGAGGTTGAAACCGTTAAAGAAGGGTCAGTTGGATACAACAAAATCGTTGAACTATTAGACAGTCATTTAAGTGATTATACTATAGACAATCAAGTAGTTGGTAAAAGAATATATGCACCTAATATTTTAGTAATTAAAGAACAAGAAATACTAGATGTCATTGAAGGAGTAAGTGATAAGCAAACCGAGCCAATGATGGAATTAACTCCTGAAATCAAGGAAGATTCTTATAACAAAATTAAAACTTTATTAGAAAAATATACTAGTATGACTTGTAGTGCTGGTAGTTGCTAGGACGAATTATGGATTCTAAGAAAACAGGAAAGTTAATTTCAGAACTTCGGAAGGAACATGATTTAACTCAAGACGAGTTAGCTAGAATGCTATATACATCAAGAGAAAATGTTTCTAAATGGGAAAGGGGAGTAACTACTCCAACTGCTGAGACATTAATCAAATTAAGTGATATGTTTAATGTTAGTGTTAAAGGAATTTTAGCAGGCGATAGAACTATAAAAGATGATGCTGATCCTTTGCTTACTTTAGAAAGTCAAAATACAAAACTAAAACGAAATTTAAAAATATTAATCCTTGAAGTAATAATATTACTTCTTGCGTTTCTTAGTTTCTACTTTATTAATAATTATAAAACAATGTATGTTTATTTAGTTACAGGGGAAAGTGAAACAGGAGAAGTTCAATCGGGACTATTAGTTTTCACCAAAGACAAAAGCTATTTAAAATTAGGAACTATTAAAACTGATAGCAAATATTTAAAATATGAAGTTTATTATCAAGATAAAGAAAAAAAGACAATCTACGAATCTTCTAGTGATGATTATTTATTAATATCAGTTAAAAAAGATAAACGTTTACCTTATAAAGATAGAGAAAAAATTATAAATAATACTTATCTTCAAATTACTTATAAAGATAGAGTCGAAACTATCAAATTAAACTTTGTAGAAGATTATAGTAAATAGGACAAAATAAGTCCTTTTTCTTTTGGGACCTTTTTTCTCCTTTACTAATCAGTTATTCTTCTTTTATACTTGAAGTTGAGGAGGTGATTTATTTGAAAAAATTAAGAAAAATTTTTAAATGTGTTGTAGATTTATTCTATGATAAGAAAAGTAAACGAATTATTAATATTTTCTTGATAATTCTCTCTTTAGTAAGTTACTATTTATATATAATAACATTTAATATTGGGTATGGAAATTTAAAAAATTATTTTATCTTTATTATTGTTCCTATTTTAGTATTAGTAATTACAAACATTTTAGAAACTAGCAAACGAGAGAAAAAGAATAATAATATTCTAATATTAATTATTTATCTAATTTTTTTAGGAAGTTTAATTATTGCAAATTCGGTAGGAAAACAAGGATTATATTTAAATGGAATCCGTTACTATAACTATAATTTAGTTTTATTTGATTCTTTAAAAAATATGATAACTGACTTTCTAAACTATAAAGAAATTATTATTTATAATTTATTGATGCTACTTCCTTTAGCAATTATTCTTCCTTTAATTAATAAGAAATTCAAAAATACTTATTTATTTACTTTAACAACTATTTTAATTGGATTTTTATATGAAGGAATTGAATATATTTTCTTAATTGGAGTATTTGATATTGATGTTATTATTTTAAGAACAATTGGAGCTTTAATTACTTTCTTACTTATTTATAAAACTAAACTTATAGAAATTATAAATGCTAAATTAAAAAGTATTAAACCTAATATTAAAGTCTTAAATAATATTTATATTTTCCTTTTCTTCTTTTTAGTTTTAATTAGTTCTAATTGTATATTTCAAGTAATAGATGAGAGTTTACCAAAGAATAATGCTAGTGTATCAGGAACTTATAAATGTGATAATAAAGAAGAATTAGTAGCTATAAATGATAACTATCGTTATTATACAAAGTGTCATGGAGAGTATTCTGTTTTTTATAAAAATAATTTAATAACTTTAGAAGAATTTATTAGAATTACTCCTGATATTACAAAATACTTAGATAAATTTAAACTTCGACGCGAAAAGGTTATAACTGATATTCAAGTTACCGAAGATAACTCTTTGAAAAAATTAATCAAAAATGATGGAGCAAAGAAAATCTATTATTATAATATTGAAAGTATTAAAGTAAGAGTTGATGATAACATTTATAAGTATGAAGATTACTTAAAAACTTACGAACCAAAGGAATTAGATTTATATTTTACAAGAAAAGAATTCTTTAATAGTAACAAATATCATTATAAATTCTATACAAGTGATTATTTCAATTATTTAATCTGTGATAATTTAGAATATTATTTACCTAAAAATTATAAAATAACTAATAATACTTGTGATTACTTAAAAAATAAATAGGGCTTTTTAGTCCTATTTTATTAGTAATAAACATTCAATTTCCTTATCAAGTAATTCCTTAAATTTAATTCCATCATTAATACTTCCAACAATACTTCCATAATGAGTTGGAATTACAATTTCTGGCTTCATCTTATTAATCAAATCTGCTGCTTCTATATAATCCATTGTAAAAGTGCCTCCAATTGGAATAAGTGCTATATCACATTTGATACTCTCGTGTTCTTTAATCTCATCACAGTCACCTGATACATAAATACGTTTATTGTTAATCGTAATTATATAACCAACATAATTAAATTCTCGTTTATGAAAATTCTTATTCACGTTATAACTCGGAATTGTTTCAATTATATAATCTAAAACATTATAAGTATTATTAGGAGTAACTAAAATTACATTAGTAAAAGGAACTTTCCCTTTAATACTTTCAGGAATTAATATAATGGTATCATCTTTTAAAATTTTCTTAATGGAATCAATATCTAAATGGTCATAATGGTCATGAGTTATTAAGATTAAATCAGCATCATGACTTTCATCCTTAATCTTAAAAGGATCAAAATAAATAATTTTCTTATATGTTATTTTAATACTACTTTGAGTATTAATTGTTATTTTATCTTTCATCTAATCACCAAATTAATAATATCATGAATAAAGAAAAATGTAAATTAAGAATTATTTTTTAAAAAATCATGATATAATATAAGTTATAGATTTGAAAGGGTGATTAAAATGGCAAGAAAGATAAGGTATTGTAGATATAAATGGTCAACTTTCTTTATATGTCTTTTCTTAGGCGTATTTGGAGTTCATCGTTTTTATGTTGGTAAAGCTGTAACAGGATTTATTTACTTATTTACTTTTGGTTTCTTTTTTATTGGTTGGCTCATTGATTTAGTTAAAATATTAACTAATTCTTTTGAAGATAAAAATGGCTTTGCTTTATTAAAAAATGGGGAACTAGATATAAATAGATATTAAGGAGAGATTATGGAAAAGTGTGAAGTTTGTGGTAAAACGACGTTATTACCTGAAAAATTAGGTAAATCAATTATTTGTAAAAAGTGTTTATTAAAAATTGATGGATTATTATGGCGTTATCATCATTTTGAAAATAGTAAAGATTTAGAAAAAAGCCTTGCTAAGGTTTTAGAACTTGCTAAAAAGAATAATTTTCCTGAAAAAGTTATAGATGGTATTAAGGAATATTTTAATAATCAAGAATCAAGTATGTTAAAATGTGATGCATGTCAAGAAATCGTATCATCATATAAAAAATTAGGAGAAACAATTCTTTGTAAAAAATGTTTTGCAAAGATTAATACGGAAGAATTTAAAAGAGAAGATTATTTTAGTCATGAAGAGTTAGAAAAAGATAAAGAAAAAGTTATTAAAATAGCTAGAAAGAATAATTTTCCAGATACTATTATTAATAATATAATTGAATATTTTAATAAGAAAATAAGTAAGAATCTACAATACACGATTGATGGAGAAAAAGGACAAATCTTAAAAGTTTATAATGATTATTTAACTATTACAACAACTGATGAATTTTTAGAAGATGAGGTTGAAAGAGAATATCAAAAAATATTAAAAGGTAATCATCTTACAAAAGGTGATATTGAGGCTATAACAGAAGTTGGAGGCGAATTTCTAAATGACTTAATCGGGTTTAATCCTCTTAGAAATGGTATCTTAAAATCAGTTACTAAGTTTGCAACTAATAAAGCAAGCGATAATAAATCAAATATTCAATTTACTTTTAATATTCAAGAAGGAAGTTTAAAAATTAATTATCAAGACTATGATTACATTAACTTTTATAGACCTAAAGAAGATGATAAAATAGGCTTCTTATTATTAAGAAATATTCAAAAATATCAAAATGGAGCAAGTGATATTTTATTCTTCTTTGAAAATGATGATGATATAATTAATAAAATTAAAAAAATAACAACCTTTTTAGAAAATAAAATAACAAGTAAATCTAATAATCGAAATCAAATAAAAGATGTTTCTAGTGAACTTCGTGAATTAAAGTCGTTACTAGATGATGGAATTATTACTTCTGATGATTTTGAAAAAAAGAAGAAAGAATTATTAAATTTAAAATAACTTATTTTCTTTACTTTTTAATAATTATTAGGTATAATCTAACTCTTGGAAGTGATAAAAATGAAATTAATAATTAATTATGATTTAACTAATAAGTTAAAAGATATAAATGAACCTTATGGAATAAGAAAAATAGTAAGAAACAGTAAACCAGAAATATTATTTTATATACTATCATCTCTTCCATTTGATATATTAATTGCTCATGAATCTTTGAAAACTGCAGAAGTTATGGCTTTATTTCAAGTTTTAACTTATTTTACTATTGAATTTTCAGATTATATTGATTCAGGTGATCATTATAAAAAATTAGCCATTAAAGATTTAAGAAATTTAGTCTCTTTATTAAGAGATAATTATATAAAAACTGATTTAGAGTTATTAAAAAAATCTGAAGTATATAGTAAAAATTATCAATTACATCTAAATCAAGAAAAGATAATTGAAGTATTAGAATCTAAATATATTTTAATTCCTACTTATGACTTTAATGGTTATATAAAAAATACATCTATTTTACAAGAACATATTCTAGGAAGTAATGATTATATTTTATCCCTTGGAAGTCCAAGTAAGAAATTTAAATTAGTTTATGCGAGAAATTTTAATTGACAAATTATGGAAAAAAGGGTAGACTATTATGGTTGTTTAAGCAGGAGGGAGTTATGGTTCATAATTTTAAATATAAAATGTTTATAATGATTATAATATTTTTATTTTCAATTCTTGTAACATCATTTAGGTTAATAATTCCTGAGAATGAAGAAGTTTATAATGTTACTAAAGAAGATTATAAAAATATATTTAAATAAATTAGTAATTATTTACATTAATAATGTAAATTAAGATAAATTAATTAAAATATATCTTGATATTCAAGAAAATTTATTGTATTATCTAATTATAGAAAGGAGTCCTTACTATGTTAGATAAAAATAATTTTGTATTAAAAATGTATGTTAACAATTTGATAACAATGGGGGGGGGCGTACTAAAATTATCACAAGATAATTTTTCTAAAAATATCGCCAATGTACGGCATAGAAATGTAGTATAGTAATACTATATTCTTTATGTCGTATTTTTTAATTTGAAAAAAGGGATTGAAAAGGTCAAAGAATTATATTATAATTTAATTAGTATAGAAGGACGTGGATTTAAAGGAGTTGATTAATCATGAATAATTATAAAAAAAGTTTAATGATTGGAATAATAGCAATAGTTACATTAGTTTTAGTATTTGGAGGCAGTTTTGCACTTATAAATTATTCTAAGACAATTAACAATCAAAGCGTAGTTGCTGGAGATATTTATATGAAATATACAAATGGCAAAGAAATAGTTTTAAATAGTTTAACACCAAGAGATACTTATGATGAGAATAGTTACTTTGAATTTACAATTGAAGGCAACAATGATTCTAAAAAAGATATTTGGTATGATGTAGTTTTATCATATGGTGATAAAGTAAATGGTAGAACTGAAAGAATACGAGATGATTTATTAAGGTTTAGATTAGTAGAAATAATAAATGATGAAGAAAAAGTAGTTGTTGATAATCAAAGTTATAATGATTTAAATGAAAGAAGAATCTATGTTAATACAATTAAAGCTAATACAACTGAAAAAGTTGATATAACTTATAGATTATATATGTGGGTTGCAAGTGGTACAATACTAGTTGGAAATACAGAAGATGCAGTTTATGATATAGATACTTGGAATAATCAAGTATATGCAAGTATTAATGTAACCGTAAATGGAGATTTTAATGAAAAAGAAGTACCAATTGCAGCCGATAAAGTAAAAAATCAATTAAATGATAATAATTCAGTTGTTGATGATAAAGGAATAATATATTTATCGGGAACCAATGAGGATATAAATTTCAATTATGTCTGGTATTCCGGAAAATTATGGAGAATAACTCAAATAAATCCAGATGGAACCATGAAAATGATAACAGAAGATGCAATGACAGGAATTTATTTTGGAGAAACTGTTGATTTTGAAAACTCTTGGGCATATGATTGGCTAAATGAAGATTTCCTTGATACATTATATAATTATCAAGATATAATTGTTACTGATGCCAAATGGGAATTGACAGCTTCATATGGCGCTCCTTATCATCCAGAACCCTATAAAATAGTTGAAACTGCTGTTGGATTATTAAATACTTATGAATATTATCGAAGTTTGGAAAAAGTAAATGTAGAAAAATTCCAAAAAGTCTATTTAAATAATGGATATCAATGGTGGTTATCATCAGCTTGTGACGATACTCTTGAATCTACTGCTATATATGCTGTTGGTCCGTATGATAATGATGATGGTCTTTGGGGAGGGGAGCCCTATTTGTCTGCTTGGGGTGTTAGGCCAGCTGTTGTTTTAAAATCTGATATTATGCTCGAACATTCAGGAACAAAAAATGATCCATTTATTATTGTAAATGATAAAAAAAGTGGAAAAGTTAATGAAAAATTAAATAATAGATTAAGTGGCGAATATGTCAAAGTTGATAATAAAATTTATAGAATAGTAGGAATAGAAAATGGAACAGTCAAATTAACAAGTGTTGACTATGTAAGAGGTGCGGATAATAATGTTCTTAATAAAGTTTATAATAATCCAGAGAAGGCTATTCGTGATTACATTGATGCAGCCAATTCTAATGACCCTGACTATTGGGCTTACTATTTAAATAATAATTGGTTAACTGATAATTTAAAAAAATATTTAGTAGAAGGAACTTATTACTTAGGTTTAATTCAAGGAACAACAACTAGTATGAGGAGTTATAAAAATACTATATGCCAAGAAATTGAAACTAATGAAACTACTAAAAATTGTCTTAAAACTGAAAAAATTTGGAATGGATATGTAGGCATACCAAGAATTGGTGAAATGTTTGCATATCCAATTGATGGAAATATCCAAAATACTCCAAATATGTTTTTAATAACACCTTATAGTAATGATGACTATTATATAGCAGCATATGTGAATGGTAATATAGATGTTTTACTTTATAGAACTGCTGCTACAGTAAGGCCATCCATTAATCTAAAATCTAGTGTCAAGATAACAGGTGGAGATGGGATGAGCCCAGATACTGCTTACGAAATAGGATTATAATAGAAATAAATCTAGTAATTTACTAGATTTTTTGTCAATTAATGTTAAGTTTTGATAATTTATGTAACTATTTAGGATTGCATGTGATAGAATTATATTGGGAGTTTATGATTATGAATATATATGATATGACTTATAATGATTTAATTATGTACTTTAAAAATATTAATTTAAAACCATATCGGGCTAAACAATTATATGATTGGTTATATGTTAAAAGAATTAAAAGTTTTAGGGAAATTACTAATATTAAAAAAGAAATAATAGAAAAATTAGAGATAGATTTTTATTTTGATAATATTAGTATTGTTAAAAAAGAAAGTGATGTATTAGTAAATAAATACTTATTAAAACTAAGTGATGAAAATACTATTGAAGCGGTTTTAATGGAACATGATTATGGAAATAGTTTATGTATTTCATCTGAAGTTGGATGTAATATGGGATGTAAGTTCTGTGAAAGTGGAAGAATTAAAAAAATAAGAGATGTTACAGCAGGTGAGATGATTGAAGAAATATTAGCAATTGAAAATGATTTAAAAATTAGAATTAGTCATATTGTTATAATGGGGATAGGAGAACCATTTGATAATTATAAAAATATCTGTAATTTTATTGAAATCGTTAATAATAGTAATGGAATTAATATTGGAAGCAGGCATATAACGATATCAACATGTGGAATTGTTCCAAAAATATATGAATTTAGTGATTTTCCTTATCAAGTTAATTTAGCAATTAGTTTACATGCTCCAAATGATAATTTAAGAAATACTTTAATGCCAATTAATAAAGTTTATAACTTAAAAAAGTTAATGGATGCAATAGACTATTATATATCTAAAACTAATAGAAGAGTAACATTTGAATATATCATGTTAGATAAAATAAATGATACTCATGAATGTGCAATAGAACTTAGTAAATTATTAAAAGGAAAAAATTGCTATGTTAACTTAATTCCTTATAATGAAACAAATAATTTAGGATATAAAAGAAGTAGTAAAGAAAATATTTTAAAGTTTTATGATACTTTAAAGAAAAATAATATTGCTGTTACAATAAGACGGGAGTTTGGAGGCAAGATTAGTGCTGCTTGTGGACAACTTAAAACGATGAAGGAGGATGCATGAAAAGTTTTTATTTAACTGATACAGGGAAAGTTCGTGATCATAATGAAGATAGTGTCATTATTCTAAAAAATAGTGAAGATGAATATATATTAGCAGTGGCTGATGGAATGGGAGGACATCGAGCAGGGGAAGTTGCATCAACAATTGCCATCTCGTATTTAAGTAAACAATTTGGAGAGAATTTTCATAATTTAAATAAAAATGAAGCAATTTTATGGATAAATGATATTGTAACAGAGATTAATACTCAAATATTTAAATATGAAGAAACTCACCCCGAAAGTGTTGGGATGGGAACAACTCTAGTTTTAGCTTTATATACTAAAGATTACTTATTATTTGGAAATATTGGGGATTCAAGTGGGTTTGTTATGAAAGGTGGTAAGCTTCACAAAGTAACAGTTGACCATTCTCTAGTAAATTTATTAGTTGAAGCGGGAGAAATCACCGAAGAACAAGCAAAAGACCACCCAAGAAAAAATGTTTTAATGCGAGCACTTGGTGCAAGTTTAGAAATTGAAGCCGATATTTTTGATGTTACTCTAAAAGATGAAATAAATGGCATACTTTTAACAAGTGATGGCTTGACTAATATGCTAGATTTTAGTAAAATAGAAAGTGTAATGAATAATAAAGAAGAGCCAAGTTTAAAAATTACAAGTTTAGTCAAAATGGCAAATGATGCTGGTGGGACGGATAATATTTCCGTTGCTTATTTAGAAAAAGAAGAAGAAGGTGGAAGAATTGATAACTAAAGGTCAAAAAATAAATGACAGGTATGAAATAATTAGAAGTATTGGCGAAGGAGGCATGGCAAATGTCTATTTAGCACGTGATATTATATTAGATAGAAATGTTGCAATTAAAATACTAAGAGGTGATTTAGCCGGTGATGAAAAATTTGTAAGACGCTTTCAAAGAGAAGCCTTATCAGCAAGTTCTTTATCACATCCTAATATCGTTGAAATGTATGATGTAGGAGAAGATGCTGGAACTTATTACATTGTTATGGAATATGTTGAGGGGATGACTTTAAAACAATTGTTAAAGAAAAAGGGTGCTTTATCTTTATCAGAAGCCATTGATATTATGTTACAAATTACAGATGGAATTAAAGAAGCTCATGATTCTTATATAATTCATAGGGATTTAAAACCTCAAAATATTTTAATTCAAGAAAATGGAGAGATTAAAATAACTGATTTTGGAATTGCAATGGCTCTTAATAGTACCCAGTTAACTCAGACTAACTCCGTTATGGGAAGTGTTCACTATTTACCACCAGAACAAGCAAGTGGCAAAGGGGCAACTATAAAAAGTGATATTTATTCAATGGGAATATTATTTTATGAATTATTAACAGGTCATATCCCTTTTAAAGGTGATAATGCTGTTGAAATTGCTTTAAAGCATATGAAAAGTGATATTCCAAGTGTAAGAGAAGAAAATGAATCAATTCCTCAAAGTGTTGAAAATATCATTTTAAAAGCAACGGCTAAAAATCCTAAAAATAGATATGAAACGGCTCATGATATGCATGAAGATTTATTAACATGCCTTAATGAAGATAGATTAAATGAGAAAAAATATGTTTTCCCATATCCAGAACATGATGGTGAAGAACCAAAAGCCCCAGTTATCAAAGAAGAAGTTAAAGAAGAAAAACCAATCAGTGAAGATGATAGTCTAATAGATGATGATGAAACTAAAAATCGTTGGATTTGGATACTCGCTTCAATTTTCATCTTTATTGTCTTAATACTAGTTGCAATATTCATAATTTATCCAAAAGTAACTGAGGTTCCGGATATAGTTATTCCAAATGTTGCCGGAATGACAGTTCAAAAAGCCGAAGAGACTTTAAGAAATAAAGGATTTGAGGTTGCTGTAAAAGTCGAACAAGTAAGTGATGAAAAAATTGCCGAAGGGTTAATTGTTAAAACGTCACCTGCAATTGGTTTAAAACGGAAAAAAGGAACCGAAATAACCCTTTATGAATCAATGGGAGATACGGTTTATACAATTGAAGATTATACAGGTCGTAACTATATTGAGGTTAAAACGATTTTAACAACTCAATATGGATTAAATGTTACAATTGAAAAGAAAGATATTGATGATGATAAAGAATATAGTGAAGAAGAAATAATTGGCCAAGATGTGAAAGTAGGAACACGGGTTGCCAAGGGAAGTAAAATAACTTTATATATTCCTAAGATAGTTGATGAATATCCAAACTTTGTTGAAGAAGAATGGACCCTAGAAGAAATTCAAAACTTCTGTGATGAATATGGCGTTGTTGTTACTTTTGTTCCAAAACAAACTAATGAATATCCAGAAAATACAATTATAAGTCAAAGTAGAGCTGCTAAAACAACGATTGTAAAAGGCGCAACTCTAAAGATCGTATATGCTGTTAAGTATGAAGAAAATCCTGATACTAATCAAGATACTAATACTAATGATAACAGCAATAATAATAGTAGTAATAATAACAATAATAGTAATAATTAAGGTGACTATGAAAGGACAAGTTGTAAAAGTAATAAGTGAAAAATTCTTTGTAAAAATAAATGATGAAGTAATTGAATGTAGTCAAAGTGGTAAATTAAAAAACAAAAAAACTTTACCATTAGTTGGGGATTTCGTTAATATTGATAAAGAAAAACATGTTATTAATGAAATCCTTCAAAGACGCAATATGTTAATTCGACCTAATGTTGCTAATATTACGCAAGCATTTATTGTAACAAGTTTTAAAAATCCTGATTTTAGTACTAATTTATTAGATAAATTATTAGTACAATTAGAAATCAATAAAATAAAACCCATTATTTGTTTAACCAAACGGGATTTAATAAATAATGATGAATTTTTAAAATATAAAGATATTATTAAATATTATGAAGATATTGGTTATATAGTTTTATATAATACAGAAATAGAAAAAATTAAAAAAATTTTAGAAAAGAAGATAACCGTATTTACAGGGCAAACAGGAGCCGGAAAAAGTACTTTATTAAATAAATTATTTAAAGATTTAAACTTAAAAGTAGGAGAAGTATCCCTAGCTCTTGGAAGAGGCAAACATACAACAAGACATATTGAAATAATTGAAAAAGATAATATCAAAGTTTTAGATACTCCTGGGTTTTCAGCTTTATCATTTTTAGAATATAAAAGAGAAGACATTAAAAACGCTTTTCTTGAGTTTCAAAAATATCCATGTATTTATAAAGATTGTATGCATGATAAAGAAAGTGAATGTATGATTAAAAAAGCTGTTAATGAAGGAAAAATACTAAAAAGTCGTTATGAAAATTATTTAAATTTTTTAAGTGAATTCAAAGATAGGAAGTGGTAATATGAAAATATCGGCATCATTTTTAGGAGTTCCTAATATAGGACAAACCTTAAGACGATTAAATGTAACTGACGTTGACTATATTCATGTTGATGTAATGGATGGAAAATACGTTAAAAATAAAACTTTATCGTTTAATGAATTTAAAGAAATTCCAAATTACACTAGAAAAAGATTAGATGTTCATTTAATGGTTCAAAATCCTTTAAAAATGATTGATAATTATGCAACTTTAAATCTTGCTTATCTAACAGTTCATATTAACATTAAAGATAATTTAGAGAAAATTTTTCAAAAATGTCAAACTTATGGCATTAAAGTAGGACTTGCTGTTAACCCGAAAGATGATATAAGTATTGTTTTTCCTTATTTAGATAAAATTGATTTAGTTTTAATAATGAGTGTTGAACCAGGCTTACCAGGTCAAGAATTTATTAAATCGACTCTTACTAAAATTGATAGTTTAAAAGATGAAATCAAAAGGCGAGGCTTAAAAACTCTTATTAGTGTTGATGGAGGAATTACGCTTGATAACGTTAAATACTTAAAAGATGTTGATATCATTGTGTCAGGTTCAACAATAACTAAATCTCCTAATTTTCAAGATACGATCAAAAAACTTCGCGCTTGATTTGCATTTTTTTCTAAAATATTATATACTATTAGCCCAAAGGAAGTGATTACATGACTTTATTTGAACAATTAAAGTTATTCCCCAAAGTAGATTTACACGTTGATTTTTTAGGTTCTATTACCAAAGATACAATAAGTAATTTAAATACTTATAATATGACCAAATTTGAACTTGATGATATTTTAGATTTTGATAGTTTAAAAGACTATGATTTAGGACGCGAGATGGTTATTAATTTATTAGATAATTTAGATAAGATTAAACTTGCAACTACTAACTTATTAGAAAAATTAAAAAATGATAATATAATATATGCTGAAATATTTCTAAATTTAGATTTATTTAATAAACAATTAAAGAAAAAAGATATCATAACTACAATTTTAAATGAAATAAAAAAATGTGATATCAAAATAAATTTAGTTTTAGAAATAGATACCAAGAATGGTAAAGATGCTATGTATGAAAATTTAACTTTATTATATGGATATTATAATTTTGGTATAAATGGAGTTTATATTAAAAAAGGTAAACAAGAAAACTTTGATTCTTATAAAGCTTTATTTGATAAATTAATTAAAGATAAAGTAGATTATATAATCTTACTTGATTCTAAGTTAACTAATCAAAATAAAGAAATATATTATAATGCCAAAAGAATTATTTATAATTTAATGGAAATACCAACAGATAATTTCCTTGAAGTAATAAGAAGCAATGAAATTATATTAGAATTTCCAATTACTTATCAAAACTATTTCAATTTATATGATGATTTAGCTACTCATTTTGTATATCAATTATATAAAGATAATTTAAATATTGCATTTACTACAATTGATATGACATCACTTGATACAGATTTATTAAATGAATATTGTAAATTATTTAATGTTTTCCCTTTTAATTTAAGAGACTTAGTAAATATTAATTTAAATATATTAAATAGAATTAATACTAGTTTAGAAATTAAAAATAATTTAATTACAGAATTTAAAGAAAAAGCTAATCAATTGTTATAGTTTTTTCTTTAGATAAATAAAAGAATAGGAGTTTGTAGTATGGAAAAGTTAGGTTTAATCGTCATGGAGAATTGCAAGGAGTTAGGTGAAAGTGTTAATAATCACCTAAAAGAAATTATGGGGGTTACAGGGGACTTAATAATCCCAATTGATGAGATTAGGTTTAATAATGGGGAAGGAAAGGTTGTTTTAAAAGAAAGTGTTAGAAAGAGAGATTTATATATTTTAACCGATATATTAAATCATTCAATTACTTATAAGATGTATAATTATTATAATCATAAGAGTCCTGATGATCATTATGTTGATGTTATTAGAACTTTATGTGCAATTAGAAATCAGGCTGAATCAGTGTCTCTTATTATGCCATTTCTATATGAGTCAAGGCAACATAAAAGAGATTCAAGAGAATCTTTAGATTGCGCAGTTGCTTTACAAGAATTTATGCATCAAGGAGTTAAAAATATAATAACATTTGATGTTCATGATTCAAACGTTCAAAACGCAATTCCTTGTTCATCATTTGATAATTTTTATCCAACAAATATTATTTTAGAGAAATTTGTTATTTTAGAAGATTTAGAAAAAGATAAGTTAATGGCAGTTTCTCCTGATAATGGGGCTTTAAAAAGAACTAGGTTTTATGCTAATATGTTAGGATGTGAACTTGGAGGTCACTTTGAAAAACATCGGGATGTTTATAAGGTAGTTGATGGGAAAAATCCAATTTTAGAGCATGAATATATTGGTAAAAATGTTAAAGGAAAAGATATAATTATTGTTGATGATATGATTGCATCAGGGGAGAGTATGATTGATGTTGCAAGAGAAGTTAAAAAACGAGGTGCAAGACGGGTTTATATGATTGCTGCTTATTCAATGTTTACTAAGGGAATTGAAATATTTGATGAAGCTTATAAAGAAGGATTATTCCATAAAATATTTACAACTAATTTATCTTACATAAGTCCTGATGCTAAATCAAGAGAATGGTTAGTTATAGCTGATTGTTCTGAATATTTAGCTAAGATAATTTATAATTATCATATTGGAGGATCTGTTTCTCCTATTCTAACTGCAACAAGTAAAGTTTTAGAAGATTTTGCTACGAAAGAGGATTAGTAAATTTATTTACTTTTTATATATTTTATGATACTATATTAATAGAAATGGAGGAGATTATTACATGGATAAAAGAAAATTAGCAATAGGTGAAAATGATTTTAAAACAATAATTGAAACGAATAGTTTATATATTGATAAGACTTTATTAATCAAAGATATAATAGATACTTCAGTTAAGTGTTTAAGTTTTATAAGACCAAGAAGATTTTGTAAAAGTGTAAGTATGTCTATGCTTGATTACTATTTTAATATAGAGTATAAAGATAATAAATTATTTGATGGTTTAAAAATAATGGAACAAGGTGATATATACTTCATGGAAATGAATAAATATCCAGTTATATCAATTTCATTTAAAGAATTAAGGGCCAATACTTATCAAGAATTTATAGATAATTATAAAGAAGCAATGAAATCTTTGTATGCAAAATATGATTATTTACTTAAAAGTGATAAATTAGATGAAACTGATAAAGAAGATTTTTTAAGAATTAAAAGAAAAGAAGAGGATACACTTTTGTCAAAAGCAATTGCTAAATTAATAAGTTATTTAAATAAGCATCATGAAGAAAAAGTAATAGTTTTATTAGATGAATATGATGTACCAGTTTTAAGAGGATATTTAGAAGGATATTATGATAATGTTCTTGAATTTATTAAACAAGTATTTAGTTCAACATTTAAAGATAATCTTGATTTAAAAAAAGGTATTGTAACAGGTGTACTTAGAATTGCTATTGAAGAATTAGGAACAGGTGCTAATAACTTTAAAACATATAATATAACTGATAATATGTATTCAAGTTACTTTGGATTTACAGAAAGTGAAGTAGAAGATATATTAAAAGAATATGGTTTAAGTGATAAACTAAATGAAGTTAAAAAATGGTATGACGGATATTTATTTGGTAATACTACAATTTATAATCCAGTTAGTATTTTAAATTATTTAGAAAGTCAAAAATTTGAATCTTATTGGGTAAATACAGGGGGAGTAGATTTACTTAAAAATTTAATATATAATTTGAATAATAAA
>CANRIE010000083.1 GCA_947630585.1 uncultured Bacilli bacterium
TTATTTTACCTCCATTTTAACAATTAAAAAATCTAGTATGTTATTTTTTTAATTTACACACTAGATTATACACTATCATATTTTTTATTATCTACTTCGACATACTCGCCACTTATTCTGGTATTGATTAATTCTCCACTATTTCCTGGATTCTTATCCCCGTTTATTCTGTATGGATTAGTCTCACTTCCATCTCCTCCTGCTACTATTCCGATATTGGATTTTAGATTGATGGATGGGCGAACCCCGAGAGCAAGCGAACCGGGCGCAACATTGTACAGAGAACCGTTGCTGTTGACGCGCCGAACGTTCGAGCCACTATATGGCGTTATTAACCACCAATAATAGCCTATATTTAAATAATTTGTACTAGTACTTGCATTTTTATAGGCTTGTGAATATTCATACGCATTTAATAATCCTACATCTCCATTTACTATTGTTCCATTACTATCTGGTCTTACTGGCGTTGAATTTTCAGCTGCTGTTGCATTCCAATCGGCATTTTGGACGATTATATTCTCATAATTATAAAGTGTTTCTTTAAAATCTTCATTTAACCATTGATATATCCAGGAATTTTTATAGGTTGTATCAGAATTCCAAGTTATTGCTGTTATTTCATCTTGCGTTACTAATTTAATTGTTCCATCTGGATTTATAGCTACTATCCTCCATAGTTTTCCTGAATACCATACATAATTAAAATTAATTGTATCATTGCTGCCTGATAAATAAATTGTCCCATCTGTATCAGTTATAGAATTTTCTTTTGATATATCTTTTTTAACCATGTCTATTAATTTAATAGGTAATTTCTTTTCTTCAAAGTCTCCATTAACGGATACTTTTACGCTCGCATAGACATCATTCCATTCATCCATGGTATAATCATTGCCTTCTTTTGTATTTCCAATTCTTGTTTCAAAACCTATCCACATATATAATTCATATTTTATTTCTACATTAGGTGTATTTGCATTTATTGTATTTACCCATATTCTTTTACCTGTTACTAAATCCGAATAACTTGCATTATCTAAGACTACTTTTCTTTCTTCACCTTGTATTTCCACTAGTCTAAATCTTAGAAATTCATCTTTTAATCTTGTTTTTGATGAATCTTCAAGGCCTTGACTTAACACTATTTCATACCAAATTGGTTTTGAATATTTGTTTTTTCCTTCAATTGTAAAATCAAAGTGTTTTGTTTCATCTGGTTCCTTTGATGGCATAGCATTTTCTAGTGTTATTCCATCACTTGTTTCACTATACTTCATGTAGATATCTCCGGCAACTAGGGTTTCATTGCCAAGAGTATTAGAATATAACCAATAAGCATAAGTAATACCTAACGTTACTATTAGTAGTAAAGATACTACTACCCCTATTATTATTCCTTTCTTTTTACTTTTAGTTTGTTCCATAAATTAATTCTCCTTCCCGTTATTCTAATAATATTATAGAATAAATTTATTTAATTTGCAAGTAAAAAAAATAGACGCAAAAGAAATAGTATATTTATACTACTTTTTACATCTATTTATTAATACATTTTGTATCAAATAATTATTGGTAGCCCCCCCCCCATTGTTATCATATTGTTAACATATTTTCTTGATACATTAATTAATTTTAACATGAGGATCGCCTACCTTTCTTATTCTTTTTTATCATATCATATTTTTTTAATTAAGGGAATAAGAAATAGTTAATTTTTTCTAATTAGACATTAATTTGACATTTCATAAATTAAACTTTCATATAATAAATCTACTAAATGATTACTTGGTATTAAATTATATTTTTTAATTAAGATATCAAAGATATCATCACTAAAAGATAGATTTAAATATTTAAAAATAGATTCTTTGGGATTATTAATATCTTTTAAATAATCTTTAGTATAATTATTATCAATTATTAATAAGGGATAATCTTCTATAAAATCATTAAATAATTTCATTAATTCATTTGAACTATTAGTATATTTAAAACTATCAATATCATATGATACTAAATTTTTTAAATCAGGAATAGTAATTAAATCTAAATTAATTCGGTAATCAAATCTATCTTTTAAAGTTAATCCTTCTAACTTTAAAGCTTGGATTTGAATAATACTACCTGTTTTACTATTAGAACTATTTGGAATAAGTTCTAAAATTATATATTTATCTTTTTTTATATCTAACATCTTAACTCCTTAATAACATGATTGTTTCAACTTTATTAGTTTTAGGAAACATATCAACTAAATAAACTTTATCTTTTTTATAAACTTTTTCTAATTCTTTTAAATCTCTTTTTAAAGATATCATTTCACATGATATATAAATTAAATATTTACTTTTAATTTTATTTAAATAAGATATAGTTTTAGAATCTAACCCTCTTCTTGCAGGGTCAACTAATATTAAATCAATATTAGTAAAATTATCAATATAGTCTTCAACTTTACTATTTATAACTTCTAAATTATTAATATTATTTAAGTTTAAATTAATTAAAGCATCACTTGTTGCATATTTATTTTCTTCAATACTAATAACTTTCTTAGCATATTTGCTTATTATTATTCCTAAAACTGATGTGCCACTATAAAGGTCTAAAACAATATTTAACTCTTTATCTTTTAAAGTATTATCTAAAATATTAATTATTTTTTCTAAACCTAATCTATTTACTTGAAAGAAAGAATTATAATGAACTTTAAATTTATAATTTAAAATATTTTCTATAAAATAATCATTTCCTTTTAATACTTTATTATTATAAATTAAATTATTTATTAAACTATTATTTAATAACTTATCAAGATATTTATAATTACCATTTATAACTAATAATATTTCTTGATTATTATTTTCTCTTATAATTACTTCCCCATTAAAGTTATTATCGATATTATTATTTAGAATATCTATAACTAAGTTTATCTTTTCATTTACTAAATAACAATAATGAATATTAATAATATCATGAGTATTCTCTTTATAAAGCCCGATTACTCCATTCTTTACATGGAGAGTTACTTTATTTCGGTAGTTATAATCAGTTGTTTTATAAAAGTTATCACAAGTATTAAAGTAATTAAGGGCTTTGGAGGTTTTAAATTCTTGTTCTTTTCTATTATTTAAATGAAGAAACTGACAACCACTACAATTATTATAATATTTGCAAATTGGGTTAACTCTATCTTCACTTTTAGTTATGATATTCTCTATTACACTTTTCGAATAATCTTTTTTATCAGAAGTTATTTTAATATCTAACACCTCATTTGGTATCCCTTTTTCAACAAAACAGACTTTATTATCTATTCTTGTAAGGCCCCAACCTAAATCATCAAATTTATCTATTTTAACTTGCATAACATCACCTTATTTAACAAGGATTTTTTTAGTAGTATCTTCTATCTTTTCAAGATGTTCATCATAAGCACTTATATCAAATGTTTTAATAACTTTATCAGAAGTTATAGTTTCATAAGCAATAAAACTATCTTTAATATTAAAGTATTTAACATAAGGAGGGACTAGATTTAAATTAGGTACCCTTATTACTTTTGATTTAGTTTCTTTTATATCAAGAGGAATATTATTTTTATCAATATAGAAGTCCTCATCATCAATAGTAACTACTGCAACATGGTCTTTAAAAGAATTTGCATGGTCATATATAGGGGGAATAACAAGAAAACCATTTTTATCAATGAATCCGTATTTATGATTTATTCTGCATAAAGCTAAATCATCATGAAAATCATATACTTCTTTATATTTACATGGTATTGCCTCTCTCCCATTAATATCAATGAAACCGTACATGGAAGTTTCATCTTTTACTCTAATTAAACCATCACTTAAAGCATAGATTTCTTGATAATATTTACTAGTTATAAGATTACCATATTTATCAATGATACCTTGTTTTTTATAACCAAATACGGCTAAAAATCTATTATTTCCAAGGCACTCTTTAATTATAAAATTTGTGGTTCGAGGAATTAATTCGTGTCCCTCCTCATCAATTATAGTTGTTCCTTCTAAACTAATCCAACAACTTGCTAAACCAAAGTTAAAGTCTGATGTGCTATCATAAATAGCATCAGTTATCTTTCCCCCCTTCTTATTAATAAAATATTTTCTTGAATCTTTTCTTGTTACTCTGGCAATTCCATCCTTGAAGGGATAGGCCATCATTATAGTTTTAGGAAGTTCAAGGATTACTTGATTATTTATATTAATATATTTAAATACTCCGTTTTCTCTTACTAATATTAAATTATCACTTAAAGATTCAATTGTATCATATTTAGTTTCAATGATTTCTAAACCATTTTTATCAATCATTCCAAATTTGCCTTTTCTTTTAACAACTGCATAACTACCTTCAAAATCTCTTAAATGCTCATATTCTAAACTTGCTTTTTCACCCATTTTATTAATAAAGAACCATTTATTATCTTTTTTAACCCCGGCTCTTCCTTCTTTAAAGCCTCTTGCATCATCATAGTCAGGTTTTATAACTTCAAATCCATTTTTATCAATAAAACCATATTTTTGATTGTAAAAGACTAGTCCTCTCTCTTCACTAAAATCAAATATACGATCATATTTTGAAACTTTAACTTTTAAAATTACATTATCAATTCTTTCCATACTTCTACACCTCAATTTGTCTATACTACCATATTTTCTAGTTATAAATCAACATTTTTTTCAAAATAAAAGGGCTTTTTTAAAGCCAAACTCCAAAGATTATTCCAGCCATGGCAAGAATTAATCCTGCAAGCCAAAACATTCTAACGATATCAACTTCACTCATCCCCATTTTTTCAAAATGATGATGAATTGGAGTCATTAAAAATAATCGTTTATTAAATGATTTAACCCAAATAACTTGAATTATAACAGATAAAGTTTCAATTACAAAGACAAAAGCAACTATTAAAAGCGTGATTTCCCGGTGCGTTAAAATAGCAATAACTCCCATTGTAGCACCAAGTGCCAAGGACCCCGTGTCTCCCATAAATACTTTCGCTGGATACGCATTATAAAACAAAAATCCAACTAGGGCTCCAACTAATATTAATGTAAATATTCCCATATCTATATAACCAACCATCAAGGATATTAAAGCAAACGCAATAAAGGCAATTGCTGATAACCCACCTGCTAAGCCATCTAAGCCATCCGTTAAATTAACCGCATTACTACTTCCAACTAAGATAAATAAAATGAATATTCCATAAAGCCACTTCATCTCAATATTAATACCAAGCGTTGCAACAACAAGTGAGGTTTGCCCACCATTTCTAATATATAAATAGAAAACAACAATTGCAACAACTAATTGCAGTAATAACTTTTGAATCTCGGTTAACCCTTCATTTTCTCCCCTCTTATGACTTAAATAATCATCTAAAAAACCAATAACAGCATAACTAATAAAAACAAATAAAACAATCTGTAAGTCTTCTGTAAAATCCATCTTCTTAGTTATAAGTAAGAATGATACGACTAAAAGAGTCGGAATAATAAAGATCAATCCTCCAAATGTTGGAGTCCCCTCTTTTACTTGATGTCTCATTCCAACATAACTACTGATTTTTTGACCCATATGCATTCGTCTTAAAATAGGAATAATAAAGAATCCTAAGATAACTGCTGATATAAATCCAACCATAATTGCTAATATAGATTTTGTTAATAAATACATTAAATTTCACTCCTATCTATATAAGTATACTACATAATAGGCTACTTATTAATAAGATTTTTTTATTCTTGACATTTTTTTACATTATTGAACTTCAAATTCATATCCTCGTAAATTAAAGATAAATTTTAAATTATCACTAACAGTACTTGGAACTTCAACTAATTCATATTCTTCATTATAATTACTTGGCGTAACTACTTTAATACTTGAATTATTAACTTTATAAGTTTTATTGTCACTCACGTATTCCAAACTTAAATAATTGAATAAGTTAATATTAGTATTATTGTTATAAGAAATTTTTAATATTTTCTTACCAGCATTAGGAACAACACTAGCATTATATTCAAGACACTTACTAGTACATTTAGTATAAGTATAATTGATAATATTAAAACTTTCATAACTATTTAAAGTAAATTTACCACTTTTTAAATAAGTACTACTTAAATCAACTTCTTGATTTAATTTAAAATTACCTAATTTATTTTCTTTAAAAGAATAAGGTTTTAAAGCAACATTTTTATAATATAATGTAGCTTCTCCTCTATTAACTTTCTTTCCATAATAAATTTGAAATATTTTTTTCTTATTAATATTTTTATCTTCTATCTCATATATTACTAAATATTCATTATTTTCTTTAGATTTAATACTTTGACTTTTATACATAACTCCCATATCATTAAATTTAGATGCTACATTAGTAACTGGATAATAATATTTATCTCCAATCTTAATCCGAAAGTTTGAAATACTAATTTTTAAACTTTTTTTAGTTTTATTTAAAACATTAAAATTAATTATTAAATAAGTATTATTTTTTTTAATTATATTTCCATTTTTATCTTCTTTAGTTATATAAGATGCATTTACCTTATAATCAACATTATCTAAAGATATTAAAGCTTGTTCTCTATATGTTTTATTAAATACTAATTTATCCAAAGCTATATAAGATGTAACTGATAATCCAACAATAACTAAAAATACTATCAAAACAAACGAATTTTCTTTAAAATAATAAATTAAATTACGACGTTTTTTTCTTAAGTAATTACCGAACTTAGAAATATCAACATTAGCCCCAACTTCAATCTCTTCTCTATCAGCATCAGTTATATCTAACTCTTTAATATCTTTTTCAAAGTTAAACTTTTTAACGTTAAATCCAAATCCTCTTGCAAAAGCAACTGCTACAAAATAGAAATTAAAATAATATAAAATCATTGATAAATCTCTAAATATAACTAAAGCTTGATTAGTATAAGATTCAAACTCTAAATTACTAAATACATTTAAATAAAATATTAAAGCTATAAACGTAACAAAGTAAAATATAGTTGCTGATATATAATAAAATATTGGTTTTTTCTTTTGCTTCATTAAAAAGAAAATTAATAAAACAAGTGCTATTAGTATAATTGATGCAATTATCATAAATATATTAATATATTTACTTGCTATATTTGCAATATAAGTATAAGTACCCGTTGCTAAAAAATCTTTAAAAAAGATATAAATATTTCTAACTTTAAACAATAAATAAGTCATCAATATAAAAAGTGCAATATGAATTATTTTAAAATATTTAATTAAAAATGCATAAGGTTTTCTAATTACCATAATATCACTCTACCTTATTTAAATTATACAATATTTTTATAGTAATTAAAATACCTGAAATAGGTATTTTAACATTATTTTACACTTTTGATTGTAAATAAAATTATTAAATTGGTTTCTCACGAATTCCATTCATAAAATCAAGAACATATTGCTTCTCTGTTTCATCTTTAATGACACTAGGAAGCCATTTTTCATAGCCTGTATTACTACTATATAAATAGCATGGTATTATATTATCTGATTCTTTATAAGTATTACTCTCTTTATCATATTCAATATTCATTTGATAAATAATCGTTCGATTAACTAAAGTTGTTGTTCCTCCAAATAAGAAACTTCCAAGGGAATAAACAATTTTTTTATCTTTATAAACTTCAATTGGTTCTAAAACATGGGGGTGTGCTCCTAAGACTAAATCAGCACCATTATCAATGAATGACCTAGAATGTTTTTTAATATTCTCGGTTGCCTCATATAAATATTCAGTTCCTCCATGAAAATAAACAATTACATAATTAACTTTATCTTTGATATTCTTAATATTTTCGTTTATCTCATCACCTTGAAAATCGTGAAATAAATTCGCGCATATAACACCTATTTTAAACCCATCTTTTTCTAATATAACGGGATCTTCTGCGCCATACAACACATCAGCATCATTTAAAGCCTTGATAGTATCAAGATAACCTTGATGATTATAATCATAAGTATGATTATTCATGATAGAAACAAGTTCAATACTACTCTCCCTGTAAATATTAGCATACTTAGCTTTCGTGTAATACCAGAAAGCTGGACTATAATTTTTCTCAGTTGGGTTCAAATTATTATCTGTAAATACATTTTCACCATTTGCAATTGTAAAATCATCATCTTTAAATATATCAATCACATTTTTAAAAGGATAATCATAATCATGAGTATCTAATAAATCTTGAAACTCGCCCTGTCCTTTAAAAGATGCTAAAAGCGAATCTCCTATAAATGATAGTTTAATAGTTTTCTTATTCTCTAATTTATCTAATTTTTCATAATCAATTATTGGTGGTACTTCAAATGTTGAATATTTTAAAGCACTTGATTCTTTATTAATAATTGCAGATGATAGAAATATTAAGGTTGCCCCTAAGAAAAATAGCATTGATATATAAGTATAGGTATTTTTAAACATATGCCTCTCCTATTAAAAAAATAGTCTTAAAACTATTTTTCTTCTATAAATTTTTTTAATTCATTAGGATTTAAATAACCAGTATGTTTTTTTAGAATTTTTCCGTTTTCCATTAAATATAAAGTTGGGATACTAAAAACTTTATAACGTTCAGAAATATCCGGAAATTTATCAACATCTACTTTTAAAATATCAATCTTAATTTCACTAGATGATTCTTCTAAAACTTCCCCCATCATTCGACAAGGACCACACCAATCAGCATAAAAATCAACTAATATTTTTTTATCTTTAATTTCATTATCAAAATCATTTTGTAAATATTTAATCATTTTTCTCCTTTATGTTCATTTAATACATCCTCAATCCCATTGAAGTTAAGTTTACCATCCTTATGAATTTGGTCAATAACTTCATATTTAACAACACCCTTATCAAGCATAATATCTAAAATTTTACTATTTAAGACATCTTTATCTTTTTCATCTTTTAACTCATATATTTCGTTTATTGTATCAACAGTATCCTTAGTTATATTAGTTAAAACTGGTGATGATGAAAGTATTGTATTACCTAATTTACTATCCATGAATAATTCGAAACTGAAAGCTGGTTGACTTAAAAAGAATAATATAACAAATGAAATTACATACCCTTCAATAACGCCAACAACAAAACCTAATATTTTAGATGGAATAGCTAAAATTATGGTTATTTTAAGGAGTTTTTCAAATAAGCCAGTAATTCCAACAATCAAATTGTAAACAATTAATAATAAAGCTAAAATGATTACAAAAGATAATAATTGGTAAACTAAGATGTTTAAAACAACTACACCTTGAAATAAACTTTTAAAATCGAAAAATAATGGTACCTTGAGAAGCAAAAATTCTCCAACGGGATTTTTTAATTGATAAGCTATATAAAATACTAGAATTGTTCCTAAACACATAACTAATTCTTTGAAAATTCCTCGCTTAGCTCCAATTATTCCGGATATAATTAAATATATTACAATTATAATATCAACTATATTCATAAATTTATACCCTTTCTTTCATATATTTAAATTTATAATGATTCAATATCACTTTCAGTAGTTGGTTGTGGTGCAGCTTGTGGTGCTATATTTACTACTTCTTGTGATGGGGCTGGCACAGCTTGAGGAGTAGTTGGTACAACTTGAGGTGCAACTTCAGGGGCTGGTTGTTGAAGTGGAGCAATCTCAGGCATTACAGGAGTTGGCGTTGGAGCAACAGCTGGTGTAACTTGAGGTGGAACACTAACTGGTGCTATAGCCACTTCTGGCGTTGGCGCTACCGTTACTTCTGGAGTTACTGTTGGTTGAACTTGTGGTGCTTCTACAGTTGGAGTAACTACTCCAACTGGTGCTTGAGGGGTTTCAGGAGTTGTACCAGGTAATGTTACCGTTTGAGGAGCAGGTGCTGGTGCAACCGGAGTAACCGGAGTAACCGGAGCAACTGGTGTCTCTGGTACAACGGGAGTTACAGGCACTACCGGTGTTGGTGGTACAACAACTGCCTCACTTGCTGCCGGAGTTGCAACATTCACAACTGGTGTCTCTGTCACGACTTGACTATTAGTTGCCGTTCCTTGATCAGTAGGCCCAATAGGTGTTCCAGCTTCCTCTTCTTTATTCTTTTTACTTCCCTTTATAGAAGCAATAAAAATTATAATCGATATAATTATTAACAAAACTCCCAACCCTGTCAATATTCCTGGTGTTGTCAAAAACCATTTAAAACTAAAATTTTTCATAAAATTCATCTCCCAATCTATTCTTGATTACTATATTAAAATAATAGCAAAAAAAGTAAATAAAATCAATCCTTTTCCTAAATTTTTTATATTTTTTTATTTAAACAATAAAACTACTAACGCAAGTAAAGCTATTCCTAGCCGATACCACATGAAGATATTGTAATCATGAGTTTTAATATATTTAAGTAAAAATTTAATACATAAAAGCCCAGATACAAATGATACTAGAACTCCTACTACAAACATTCCTGGATCATAGGTAATAAGTGCTATCATATCACCTTTTAATATTTTAATGAATACGGCTCCAGCAACAACTGGTGCTGATAAGAAAAACGAAAATCTAGCAGCATCCTCTCTTTTCATATTTAAAACTCTACTTGCAGCAATTGTTGTTCCACTTCTTGAGAATCCTGGAATTAAAGCACAGACTTGACTACAACCAATAATAATTGCATCTTTTAATTTCATTTCTTTAAATGTTTTGGTTTGTTTATTTAATTTATCACATAAATAAATGATAATTCCCATAACAGCTAAACAAATACAAATTAAAACATAATTACTTCTAAAGAACTCGTCAACTACATCCTCAAATAAAACTCCAACAATTGCAGCTGGAATTGTCGCAACAACAATATACCATAAGATTTTTCCATCGGTTGTTTTAACACCTTTTGTAAATCCATCTTTTAACATTTTTAAAAAGTCTTTAAAGAAATAGACTAAAATAGCAAGTAAAGTTCCAAAATGAAGAGCAATATCAAAACTCATTTCAAAATCACCAGTTAAAAATGAACCAATGCCAAAAATATCCCTGAAAATTATTAAATGAGCACTTGATGAAATCGGCAAAAACTCAGCTATTCCTTGGACTATTCCTAAAATAAACACTTGTATAAATTTCATTCTATCAAACTCCTATCTTTTTAAGTATATCATAAATTTCTAAAAATATATATATTTTTTTTAAACTTTAACATATATTTTTAATATGAAAAGAGAAACGTTTATTAAAAGTACGATTATTTTAATGATAGGTGGCTTATTAACTAAGCTTCTAGGAATTTTAATTCGGATTATCATGACCAGGAATTCCTCTTTAGAAGTTATTAGTTTATATATGTTAGTTATGCCAACATTTTCTTTAATGATGGCAATTAGTCAACTAGGGTTTGCAACTGGAATTTCCAAAGTTGTCAGTGAAAATAAAGATGAACCAAAGAAAATCTTATTTTCAATCTTACCTATTTCTATTTTAATTAATATTTTATTAACAATATTTTTAGTATTTACAAGCCGTTTTATTGCTTTTAATTTATTAAAGAATGAGAATGCCTACTTTCCAATTCTAGCCATAAGTCTTGTTTTGCCATTTGATAGTTTATCTAGTATTTTAAGAGGTTTCTTCTTTGGAAAAGAGAGAATGATTCCTCATGTAACTAGTAATTTATCCGAACAATTAGTTCGTCTTTTATTCATGCTTTTAATTCTTCCCAATATTTTAAAATTTGGTCTTGTTTTTACAACTACCTCCCTTATTTTAATAAATGTTTTATCTGAACTTGTTTCAAGTATTGTTTTAATTTTCTTCCTACCTAAAAAGTTTAAAATAGAAAAAAGTGATTTAAAGCCAAGTATTAGAAGTTCCATTAATGTTTTAGAAACCGCGCTTCCAACAACAGCAACTAGAATTATAGGCACAATCTCTTATTTCTTTGAACCAATTATTTTAACTTATGTTCTTACTTTAAATGGTTATACAACAAATTATATCACAACTCAATATGGAGTAATAAACGGGTTTGTCATGCCAATTCTACTTTTACCTGGTTTCTTTACTAATGCAATTTCAAATGCCCTTTTACCTGTTATATCCCGTGAATACGCGAAAAATAATTATAAATATATTAAAAAGAAATTAAAAGAAGCTTTATTTTTTTCTTTATTAATAGGAGTACCGGCAACCATTATAATTATTATGTTCCCAGAAAAATTCTTAAATTTTTTATATAAAACTTCGCATGGTGCAGACTATATTAGAAAGATCGCTTTTATCTTTATTCTTTATTATGTTGAAGCTCCCCTATCGGCATTTTTACAAGCAACTAATCGTGCAAAAGACGTGATGTATGATAATTTTATTGGTATTATTTTTAAAACTATCTTTTTATTTCTCTTAAGTTTCATTAAAAATATTGGTCTTTATAGTTTATTAATTAGTTCCGGTATTAATATCTTAATTACAACGATTAGACATAGTAAACATATTAAAGATTTATTTAAAGAAAAAGAAGTTAATTACTAACTTCTCCTGATCCATCATTTTTTAAATTTTCTAAATATTCCGTACATTCTTTAACATCACTTGCTCCAACTATATTAGCAACGAATGTTATAAACATTGGAATTAAATAGATTAAAACAGCAACTATTATTCTACGATAGCAATTCTTCCAAGCTTTTTGCATTCCATCTTTATCATCACTATAAATAACCTTGAAAAAATCAAATGAAGTTAATAAAATCAAAATTACTGGAATTGCAATTCGAACAATCGAAAAAATATTACTATCTAAAAATGCCAAGAAATCCGGTCCGAATATTGATTCACACGTATTTTGAATCTCATCGGTTCCACCACCATAGATGCTAAATATTTTCGCTTGACAAATATAATTGGTTTTAGCCATATCATCCTTAGTCATTGAAAGTACATAAATAGTTTCGTTATTATCGTCAACAGTTTGATTTAACCAAGTTGGATAATTCTCAACTATCATATCATTAAAAGCCCCAATATAGTCACTTGCATTTTGAACTTTTATTTCTTTTCCTTTCGAATTTTTACTTTCAAGTAAAATAAATTTATAACCACCATTAACAGCATCTTTTTTTAAAATAATTTTTGGAGCTTTTGGGTTATTATAAGCAAGATAATTCACTTCTCCTGTTTCTTGTTGATCATCATTATTTTTTATTTCACTGCCATCTCCTAACTTCCAATCAGTTTCGGAGTTTGATGGCTTTAAATCATAAGTTGCTCCAATTGAAACTGACACATAAGGAGGACAAGTCGTTGTGTTTCCCCCACTATAACTAACTTTATATCCAGCTAAAGTTCCAAATCCTGCTGCCCCTCCAACAGTTCCATCTGTATAAATAGTAAAGCCAACATAATTTTCACTACTATTATCAGCATGAATATAATTAGGATTCGTATTAAAATATAAGCAATCCTTTAACTTAGTTTTATTACTATTAGTATCAGCAGTTTTATCATAATAGATACTAAATTCATAATCATCACTACCCGGTCCATCAAATGAATATTTACATGATAAACTTGTTGAAGTAATCTGAGATGTATTTAGCAGTGAAGCCGGCTGTCTATTATCAGTTGTCGTTGATTTTTCAAACGTTGCTATATAACTTCGATCAGCACTACTTCCTTGCTGTCCATATGAAGGGCTAGTCCACATAATATAAACAGTAGGACAGGTTAAATTACCATTGCTATCTTTTAAACTTGTAGTATTAATTGAATTAATAATAGCAAATTGACTAGTATTCAACCAACCATTAGGCTTTTTATCTAACTCCATTCGGGGATTATCTAAAGCATAAACAACTTTATAGTTTATAAAAAACATCGATATTAAAACTAAACTAAACAATAAAATTTTCTTTTTCATTAATTTCAACTCCTAAATCGTCTTTATTATATCATACTTTTTCTTAATTTATTTATTTTTTTTATATTTTAGCATTTTATATAATTCCATTACTAATAAAATAGATAAAGAAATAATAAATAAAATTATTAAATTTAGAATAGGAATAGATTCAGTTTTAAACATATGACTTAATAAAGGCACTTCCATAACAATTATTTGTAATACAATTGCTGATACGATACTGAATATTACAAATTTATTTTTCTTTAGAGAAAATACGGAATTTTCTTCACTCCTGCAATTTAAAACATGAATATTTTGAATGAATACCATTAAAGCCATGATATATCCTCTTGCAACACTAACATCAAAGTTTAAAACTTTAATTAGATAAACCCATATTATAAATACTAATAATCCAATTATAATTCCTGATAATAAAACTTCTTCTATTAAGTCTTTATTAAATAAATTTTCTTTAGGACTTCTTGGTTTTACATTCATAATATTATCTTCCGTGCTTTCAAAAGATAAAGCTAAATCTTGAAGACCATCCGTTACAATATTTAACCATAAAAGTTGAATAGCAAGTAATGGAACTGGTAAATTAAAGAATATTGAAAGGAAGAAGAACAAGACTTCTGCAAGTCCACAAGAAATCAACATGTAAGTTACTTTTCTAATATTGCTATACGCACATCTTCCTTCTTCAATTCCTCTTACAATTGATGAGAATTTATCATCAACTAAAATCATGTTAGCTGATTCTAAACTAACGTCCGTCCCGCTTCCAATAGCAATTCCAATATTAGCAGCCTTTAAAGCTGGCGCATCATTCACACCGTCTCCAGTTACTCCAACAAACTCGCCCATTCTCTTGTATGACTCAACAATTTCTAGTTTATCTAAAGGAGTAACTCTTGCAAAAACTAAATGATTTTTTACGTATTCATCAAATGCTACTTTTCCTTCATTTAATTTTTTAGTAAGTTCAGCTCCTGTTGTTACTTCATCTTTGGTTTTAACAAGTCCTAAATCTTTAGCTATTTTATAAGCTGTTAAAGGATGATCTCCTGTTATCATCACAACCTTAACTCCGGCTTTTAAACATTTAGAAATTGATTCCTTACAGTCATCCCTTACAGGGTCAATAAACCCAACTAAACCTTTAAAAGTTAAATCTTTAATATCACTTTCGAAATAATCATCTTTTGCTTTTAACTTACCACTTGCAATTGCAATAACCCGGTATCCTTCACGTGCTAAATTCTCATTTTGAGTTTTTAATAAGTCAAAATCTATATTTGTAACTTTATCTGCTTCCATATACTTACAAAATTCAATTATTTTTTCAAATGAACCTTTAATTGTTACATAAGTAGAATCTAGATGTTCATAAAAAACAGCTGAATATTTATTAACTGATTCATAAGGAATTCTTTTAATAATTTGATAATTTGTTTTAACTTTTTCTTTTAAAGCGAGAATTTTAAAAGCAATATCAATGGAGTCACCTGATGCATCAACCTTATCATCAACAACTTTAACTTTTGCTTCATTATTAATAAATCCCAATTTTATTAATTCTAATACATCTTTCTTATCACTTTCCATATTAATAATAACATGACCATCTAAATTATAACCAATTCCACTTATTTCAAATTGTTTTTCATTTGGTAACATGATAATTTTTGCTGTTTGTTCATTAACGGTCAAAGTTCCTGTTTTATCACTAGCAATTAAAGTACAACTACCAAGGGACTCAACGGAATTTAGTTTTTTAACTATGACATTACGGTTTAACATTCTACTTGATGCAATTGTTAAAGCCATTGTAAGTGCAAGAGGCAAACCTTCTGGAAGGGCTGAAATTGATAGTGCTACAACTAACATAAACACATCTTCAATATGATTTCCTTTTAAAACTAAAAGGATAGTTAAAATAACAGCCATTAAAAGAACAATTAAACTAATTTGTTTAGAAAACTTTTGAATTCTAATTGTTAAAGGTGATTTTTCTTCTTTTGTATCTGTTACACTTTTAGCAATTTTCCCAAGTTCTGTATTAACTCCGGTTTCAATTACTAAACAAGTAGCTCGTCCCGTTAAAACAGAAGTTCCTGCATATAAAATATTAGTTTTTTCTAGTCCTTCAACTTTTTTGTCCATTTTCTTGCTACTTTTATAAACTGAGATGCTCTCACCTGTCAATACTGATTCATCAATTGTTAAATTATAAGAATCAAGAACTCTTAAATCAGCCGATATTTTATTACCCGATTCTAAATAAATAATATCTCCAACTACTAATTCCCGAGCATCAACAATAGTTTCTTTATTATCTCTTAAAACTAAACAATTAACTTTAATAATATTTTCTAAACTATGAGCTTTTTTAATAGCAGAATACTCTTGAATAGTTCCTAAAATTAAATCAATTAAAACTATTAAAATAATTGCAACCGCGTCAACATACTCATGAGTTACTAAAGAAATTACAATTGTTACTAATAAAATAATAACAATTGGATCAATTATCTGTCTTATAAATATTTTAAAAATTGATTCTTCTCGTTTTTTAGGTAATTCATTTTTACCATACATAGTTTGTCTTTTTAAAACTTCACTTTGACTTAAACCATTTAAACTCGTATTTAATTTTTTTAAAACTTGATTTATATCTTCATTTTCAAAATTCATCTTATCACCACATAGATAATATAACTAATATATAATAATATCATAATTATCCCCTCAATTTTACTAATATCTTTCTTATGTCTTATAAATATATAAACAATTAAACTAACTATAGCAAGAATTATTATATCAATGAATGAAAACGCATCAATTACAATTGGTTTTATAGTTGCCGATAACCCTAACATTAAAAATAAATTAAAGATATTAGTTCCAACTAAATTTCCAACTGCCATATCAACTTCTCCTTTTAAAGTTGCAACAATGCTTGTTACTAGTTCTGGTAAATTAGTTCCAACGGCAATGACAGTTAAACCAATAATATGTTCACTTACTCCTAAATGCTCACTTATTTTAATGGCACTTTCAACTATTATATCCGCGGATACTCCAACTAAAATAATTCCAACAATAATTTTTAAAGCATCCAGAACCTTAAACTTTCCTCGTTCGGTTTTTAATCCTTTTTCATCCATCGCTCCAAGAATTGTTGAATATAAAAATATTCCTGCAAAACATAAAAGTAAAATTCCTTCACTTCTTGTTATTATATTAACTAAACTATCTCCAAAATACACATCATACGAAATTACAAATAAAACAAAACAAGATAAAAGAGCAAATAAATAGTTTTTAATAATAATTTCTCTTTTAATAGGAAGTGGTTTTATAAGTGCCAGTAATCCTAAAATAAATAAGATATTAAACATATTAGAACCCAGTAAATTACCAAGTAATATTTCATTTGAACCTTTAAAAGAAGAAGTAATACTAATTGCAATTTCCGGTATTCCCGTTGCTATTGCAACAACCGTAAGTCCAATTACTAAAGTTGGTATTTTAAAAAATTTGGCTAGGCTAACTGAACCATCAACTAAGTAATCTGAACCTTTAACAATTACAAATAATCCAAGTAATAAAAATATTATATCCATCTAGGCACCTTCTATTCTTAAAATAAGTATATCATGAATTTGTTTTTTTTCCTAGAATTTATTTATATTTTTTCAAATTAGGTATAAAATATAATTAGGTGGTACGATGAAAAAAATGATAATTGGAGTTATTGCTTTAAGTTTAGTTATAACTTTAATCTTAATATATTTTAATAATAATGATTATAAAAGAAATGATAATGATATTAAAAATAATCAAAGTGATAAAGTTTCTAATAATGAAAATAAAGATAATAATTTAACTTATGATAGTGAATATATTGAAGTTATTCCGGAGAATAGTAAACCTTATCTTGAAAATTTAGATAATAAAGTTTTAAAAAATAAGGATGAAATTATAGAGTTAAACCAAGATATTTTTGAAAGATCTGATTCGATGTTTGATCTTTCTATTACTAGTATAAGTAAAGATGAGATTTTAAAACTTATTAATAATTATAAGTTGCCTACTCTTCCTAAGTATAACGGGAGTACTCCAATTACTAGTAATGATACAAAAGTAATTCTTGCAAATCGAAATTTAGATAAGGTTGAGGCTCAATCCAATATTAAACATGGAATTATTGTTGAAAGAGCAAATCTTAGGAGTTTTCCTAGTAGCCTGCATTTTTATGAATCACGTGATTTAGCTAATTTTGATATGTTACAAGAAACGGAGTTATTAGTCGGAAGTGATGCATTAATCATACATGAAAGTTTAGATTCTAAATGGTACTTTGTAATTACTGAAACTTATGCTGGTTGGGTTTTAAAAGATAATATTGCTTTATTAAATGATAATATGAGAAATTTTTTCTTTAATAATAATAGTTTTATAGTTGTTACTTCTAGTAGTGTTATTATAAATAATAAAGTTTTAGATATGAGTGTTAAATTACCCTACTTAAAAACTAATGAAGACGGGTATGTAATTGCTCTTCCAAATAAAAAAGAAGATGGGTATTTGGAGTACTCTGAAGCAACTATTAAAAGAAGCGATGCCCATATAGGATATCTTGATTATACTAAACGGAATGTTATAATTGAAGCCTTTAAATATGAAGGAGTTCCGTATTCTTGGTCGGGACTCGATAAAAATGTTGATTGTTCTAGTTATGTTTCAAATATTTATAGAACATTCGGGATTAAGTTTCCAAGAAATACAAGTAGTCAAAATAAAAGTATCGGAAAAATTACCTCTTTAAGTAATAAAAGTAATCAAGAGAAATTAAAGTTACTTGAAAATACTAATCCTTCTTTATTATACCAATCTGGTCATGTTTTATTATATATAGGTTCATTAAATAATAAACATTATGTAATTCATGCATCAGGTGATAAAAAGAATTTAAAAGTCATGGTAAGTGAACTTGAAAATTCTTCTTATTTATCTAAGATATATCAAATAAATGAAATTTAAATAATATAATAGAGATGCTTAATATCATCTCTATTCTTCATAAAAAGCTTCACAATCTATAGTTGTTACATATTGATATTCATTTATATTTTTATCAAAACTTACTTCAACTATTGAAGTTTCTAAATTACATTTATATTTAGAATTTTTTAATTCTCCTAAATCAACATGATATTTGTTTTCTAACTCTAAAGCTGTAATAGTTATATTTAAATCTTTATTAGATTTACCATATGTCTTTTCAACAATCAATTTTGCTTCTTTTCTTAATATATCAGCTAATTGATTACCAATAGCTTTATTTTCAATTAAATTATTTGGATTATAAACTGTTGCAAACAAAGTAGTAGGATTTTCATTAAATATATCACTTTGATTATATTGGAAATTTCCACTTTCTTTACTTTTTAAATTTTCAATATAAAATTCGGCAATCATAATAATTTTATTATCGTTATTTAAAGCACATAAATTAATATTTTGTTTATTAATATCTTCATCACTTTTATTATATATATCAAATGAAAATGAATTATCTGATAAAATTTTAATATTTGACATTTCTAAATATTCTAGTTTCTCAATATCAGAAATGTTTTCATTAGAATCTGGCTTTGGATTAGGACTAGAATTATTATTACTACTATTATTATCACTTAAATCAATATTATTAAAAACTATTGCACATATTATTAAAATAATTCCTATTATAAATGTTATTAATGCTATTTTTTTCATAATCACCCCTTATAAATGCCAGCAATAACTCCATGTTTTACAACCAAACGATGAACTTTCACAACTATTATATTCTTTACAATTTTTTGTAGTACATTTATACTTTGTAGGGTGAGCACACCAGTATGTTCCATTTACTGTATCATGAGATTGATGATTAGAATAAGTTATTTTTTCATCACCATCACAGATATCTTGCAAATCTCCTTCGTCTACTCCAAGACATGCTTCTCCTCCATATCCTTGAATTTTTGTCCAACCACCACAGCTTGTACAACCTTCATATTCTTCTTTACATGAACAAGGATATGCAGCTTTACTATTATATTCAGCACAACTGCAAGCCTCATAAACATAAATACTATATTTTTTACTTGCAGAAGTACTACCACCTGTACTAGTATTACAAACGCCTTTAATCTCTCTATTCTCACCTCTAGTATTTAAAGTTATTGTTTTTGATTGGCTTAAGCCATCCTTTAATTCTGTTGTATTTCCTTTATCATTAGTTACTTTAAAACTACTAATATTATCATAACTTTCGCAAGTAACTGTTACTTGAGCCCCACTTTGATAGCCTTTTTGCTCAGTAGTTCCTGATATACTAATAGTTACTTTAGGATTAACAATTAACTTGCCATTTACATAACTAATTTCATAACTATCAGTTACCTCAAAATCATTCTCATTTCTTATAATTTTGGCATTACTTGGAATAATATAGTTATTACCATAGCCTTTTATATCTTGAACTAAAGTTATATCTTTTAAGGTATCACCTTCAGCAACTCCATCAGTAGTTACATAATCTAATGTTTTAGTAATTGTACCACTATATGATATTGTTTGAGTATTAGCTGTTATTGTTAAATCTTTCTTTTTAATTTCACAAGTTAAAGTTTTAGGTTCAATATCTTCTATCTCAAATCTATAATTCTCAAGTGGCATTACTTTTAAATCATAACTATCAGCATATATTTCTCTTATCTCTTCGTTAGTTCTCTCCTCTTCTTCGTCTTTAATTTCATATCCTTCTCCTAATTCACTTTTTAATAATACTTGTTCTTTGCTATTATAAGTTAAATCATTGCAATATAGTTCAGGGGTTGGTAATACAATCAGTTTATATACTATATAATCTATTTTATCTTCCGTTTTATTTCCTGCTATATCAGTTACTCTAACTTTAAAATGATGAATTCCAAGTTTTAAAGTTTTCTTAATATTAAAACTTGTAACTTTTCCTTGTTCTTTATAATAATCTTTATCTTCATCAAACTCTAAAGTGTATTCAACACTTTTAATTCCACTTCCACCAGTATCTTTAATATTATAAACTTTATTTTCAATTTCTTTTTCTAAGTCTTCAACTTCCCCTTCAATTTCAACTTCAATTGTATTTATTTTTTCAGGTTCCTTACTCGGATCAAGTTTTTCTTTATCCTCTTCTTTTATTACTACATCTTTTAATTCCCCTTTTTCAAGAATATCAAAACTTGGTTTTTCTTTATCAATTAATATTTTGATATCTTGTTTTCTTGTTGTCGCACTATTAGAATTATTTTTAGCATAAGCTTGATAATTACCACTCCTAGTTACTGTAATCGTACAACTTTTAACATGATTTTTAGAGGTTAAACTACAACTACTAACCGCACCTCCACTTTCATTTTCTAAAATAACTGTATCCATTTCATTTAAAGTCTCAAAAGTTAAGGTGATATCTTCATTACTCCAACTATTACCACTAATGTTATAAACATCACTTGATTCTTTCTTATTAGCTCTTACACCTAAGGAATAGTCAACACGACGTCTATCATCATCGCAAGCAGTATTCTCGGTTTTATAATTACCACATACTAGGCAAACATAGTAATTAGTTTTATCAATACTATCTTTATATGCTCCAACATAACTATTTTCTAAATCACAAGAGTTTCC
>CANRIE010000084.1 GCA_947630585.1 uncultured Bacilli bacterium
TCCCCATTAAATTTAATGTAACATTTTCACTAATTATTCATTTCAAAAAATGTAACATTTTTACTAATTATTCACAAAAAAAGGAAGATTTTATCTTCCCCATCTAGTACCAATAATTATAACTAATAGAATGAATAAAACGATTATAATAGCATAATTAGAGTTATTATTGTAGCCATAATTTGGATAAATATAGCCTATATTGCCTCCGGAACATCCACATCCCGAATTACCATAGCCATATCCATAGTTTGGATAACCACCGTAATACATAATATTACCTCCTTTATTATCTACAATAGTTTATGTTGGTAATTAAAAAATGCCATTACGGATGACTATAAATTACTTGATAATTTTATAATTAAATCCATATTATCATCAAGTGCTACTTTATTTTTATGAATTTCACCACATTTTAAACATTTATAAATTATTTTATAAGTATCTTTATATTTTTCAATTCCAATTGGCTTCATTAATCCTTTACAATTATTACTTCTATCACCAGGATTAATATCAACATGCAAAGAATATAAGCAATTAGGACAATGATCTCTTGCTGAATAATTTAATTTAGGTACTTTATTATTACAATTAAGACATATAAAATCTTCATCAATCATATTAAATTTTTTCATACACATCACCTAAATTATATACTTTTATTAGTTAAAAGTAAATTATATTAAGTTAATTTACGTTAATTCAAATAAAAAAAACAATTAATTGTTAAAAAATCTTAAATAATGTGTTACAATAGTAGTGTTAGGAGGAAAATATGTTTTGTAGAAATTGTGGTGTTAAACTTAATCCCGGTAGCCAATTTTGTCCTAGTTGCGGAACAAAAGTAGAAAATGCAAATTCAAATAATGGTGAAAACAAGGAACCAGCTAGTAATACTGATACTAACACAAACCTAAATAATAACACAAATACTAATACTAATAATTTCAATAATCTTAGTACGGATCCTATTACTTTTAATTCCAACCAAACTGCAACTAATGCTGATAGTACTAAATTGATAAGAATCTTAGCATATTTAGGATTTTTGTTTATTGTTGGATTAGTTTGTCAAGAAAAGAATGATCCTAATGTTAGATTCCATACTGGACAAGGAATGATTTTATTCATTGCTGAGGTTGTTGTATCGGTTTCATCAACAATCTTAAGTTTTGTATTTTTTGGTTTAGGATCTTTAATTAGCACAATAGGCAGCATTTTATGTATAATTTTATTAATTATTGGAATCATGAATGCTGTTAAAAATGAAAATAAACCATTACCTATAATTGGATCATTAGCATTTTATAAGTAAAAGTCTAAAATAGTTTTTTTATATAATAGGAAATTTGTTTACTTTTATTAATTTTTATGATATTATCTTGTTGATTTAGGAGGAAGTATGAAAAAATTTATTCAAGAGTTTAAAGATTTTATTTCCAAAGGAAATGTTGTTGATTTAGCATTTGCAGTTGTAATTGGTAATAGTTTTAATGCGATTGTAACTAGTTTAGTTAATGATGTTATCATGCCTCTTGTTGGTATCATCATTGGAGGTATTGATTTTACAGGAATTAAGATTACTTATAAAACATCATCAATTATGGTTGGTAATTTTATTCAAAATATTATTAATTTCTTGATTATAGCTTTATCAATCTTTGTAATGGTTAAAGTATTTACTAAACTATCTCATAAAAAGAAAGAAGAAGAGTTACCACCACCTGAAAGTAAAGAAGCAGTTCTTCTTGAAGAAATAAGAGATTTACTAAAAAAACAAGTTAGACAACAAAAATCTAAACAAGTTAAATAAGTGATTAGGTCTTAATTTAAAAAAAATTAAGATCTTTTTTATATAATAGGAATTTGTGATTTAAAATTCATATAAATTAACTATGCATCTAATTAAATACAAAAAGCAAACCCAATAAATCAAAAAAATTTTTTTTAAAAGTACTAAAAAAGTCTTGCCAATCTAAAAAATAAAATATATAATAATGTACCAAGAAAGCGAGGTATAAAGATGCAACAATTTAAAACTTATACATTCAGATTATATCCTAGTTTTGACCAAAAGAAAAAACTTAATTCTTTTCTTGGTACAACGAGATTTATTTATAACCATTATCTCGATGCTAAAGAAAATAATCAAGGCTTAACATTTTATGAAATGAAAAAGGATTTACCCAATTTAATTAGGGAATATCCATGGTTACAAGAAATTGATGGATGTATTTTAAGAACAGCAATTGATAATTTAGAAAACTCTTATAAAAGATATGAAAAAAAATTAGGTAATAAACCAAAGTTTAAAAAGTATTCTCAAATGGAAAGTTATAAAACAAATTATTTAGAAGGAATTACTTCAAATCATGTTAAATATCAAAATATTAAAGTTGATTTAGCGAATAGAACAATTAAATTACCTAAGATATCAGAAATAAAAATAAGAGGTTATCGTAACTTAACATCATTTGATAAAAAAATAATCAATGTAACTGTTAAAAGAGTTGCTGGAAAATACTATGCTAATGTTTTAGTTTCGGAAAATATTGAAGTACTTCCATTTACTCCATCATTAAATATGGTTGGAATTGATTTAGGAGTAAAAACTTTAATGACAACTAGTGATGGAGAGAAAATAGAAAACATAAAAGGCCAACTTACAAGATATGAACGTAAATTAAAAGGTTTAAATAGAGGGCTTGCAAGAAGCCAAAAAGGTAGTAAAAATAGAGAAAAGATAATTATTAAAATCCAAAAAGTAAATCAAAAAATTAGAAATGCAAAGAAATTCTACGAACATATTATGATAAATAAAATATTAAAAGACAATGACGTTGTTTTCTTAGAAGATTTAAAAACCAAAGAAATGATTGAAAACGGGTCTCATGGTTTAGCAAAATTTATATCTAATTCAAACTTCAGTGATATTATAAATAAATTTAAATATAAAGCTAAGATACTTGGAAAGAAAGTTTATCAAGTTAGTACTTACTTTCCTAGTAGTCAGATATGTTTCTCGTGTGGTATGAAGAATGAAAGGGTTAAAGATTTAAGTGTGAGAGAGTGGGAATGTCCTAAATGTCACAGTTTAAATGAAAGAGATATAAATGCTAGTCTTAATATATTAGTAGAAGGAATGAAATTGTATTTTAAGGATTTTGATAAAGAAATGAAATTATATTTAGAAAATTTAGGTAGAGAATTAGATTTAATTTAAAAAAACATTTATTCCAATTCCTCTCTTGCCAGCATGAACCCAAATGATATTCTTTTTAAGTTTTGCCAAGCAAAAAATTCCATTATAGCTTTGCTTCTCGAGCATTACGAATATCATTTGCCTACTAGCAATAGATTGTTAATTTTTAATTTATTTACACCCATTTTTCGCGATTTTGGAAAAATTAAATTAGTTTAGGCGATAAAATAATTTTAAAAATTCTGTGATGTTTATTTTCATCTAAATTTTGAGTAAACTTTTTGAAATAGGCAATGGTATGATAGGCTTATATTTGCCAACTGGCTAAAATGCTAGTTGGCGTAAGCCATTCAATTCATACCATTGGGTTCCTATTTCAAAAAGGAAATTAAAATTTAGTGAAAATAATCTTAAAGCACTAGTTATTATAAATATTAAATTCATTATTTTTACTATTTTTTTAGGCTATTTTAATTTTTAAATTACTGGTTGTAATATCGTTAAAATTAACAATAGATTTTCTCGGCATAAAAGTTGGAATTTTAAAAATAGAAATAAAAATAAAAAAATATAAAATAAAAACGGTGGCGACCATCGAATATTGGTCTGTGGAGGATAGAAAGTATCCTATGAAGCAGAAAAAGGAAGCCGTGAGGTTTTCGCAGTAATTTATGACCTTTTTAAAAATTACTTTCGTTCTTGGACTGGACTTTATGACTTTTATTTGATAAAATGTAATTACTGAAAATAAAAGAAAGGAGAAATGAGATAAAACTCATTACTAGCAGTATATGGAAAAATCAACATTAAGTAAAAAGGAATTTAATGATTTACGAGAAATTCAACTTGAAATTTTAAGAAATATTGCATCTTTTTGTAAGAAAAATAATATAAACTATTTTTTAGTTGCCGGGACTTTGCTTGGAAGTGTTAGGCATAAAGGCTTCATTCCTTGGGATGATGATATTGATATTGGAATGGTTAGAAGCGATTATGAAAAGTTTTTAAAACTTTATCCTTCAGATAAAAATCAAGAATACTTTGTTCAAGCCTTAGAAAATGATTCTAAATATTGGCTTTCATTTGCCAAAGTTAGAAAAAAAGATACTTTTATTCTTGAAGAAGAAGTTAAAGAAAAAAAAGTTAATAAGGAAATTGCAATTGATGTATTTCCATTTGATACAGTTCCTGATAATGGCTATCAAAATTTTAAACCTATAGCATTTTTAATTATTCAAATTCGGGATGCCATATTTCATAAAAACTTACATATAAAACCTTCAAGATTTATAACAAAAATTTTAAAAATATTTCCTGTTAAATTCTTATATTGGGTTCAAAAAAAATTAATGCTTAAATATCAAAATAAGGATACTAATCATTTAATTTGCTATTGCACACCTTATAAAACTTCTAAAGAATATATTGAAAAGTCAGCTGTCCTACCTGTTAAAAATGGTGAATTTGAAGGCGAGAAATTTAGTATTATGAATAAACCAGAAGTTTATTTAGCAAATATTTATGGTGCTGATTACATGCAATTACCACCTTTAGAAAAGCGAGTTACCCATGGTATTTTAAAGGTTGATATTCATAAAGGAGAACAGGATGAATGAGCGTTCAAGAACAGAAAATGTTGTTACAAATATTTGGATTGGAGTATTATTTCAAACAATTAGTTTAATTTTAGGATTTGTCTCAAGGACAATATTTATTAAAATATTAGGTTCAGAATATTTAGGATTAAATAGTTTATTTACAAATATATTAACTATTTTATCATTTGCAGAACTTGGAATTGGGGGAGCAATTGTTTTTAGCATGTATAAACCCCTTGCTAACCATGATATTAAAAAATTAAAAAAAATTGTTAATTTCTTTAAAAAAACTTATTTTAAAATTGGCGTTATTATACTTATAATAGGAACTTTAATTATTCCTTTAATTCCTTTAATTATTTCTGATGTTCCAAATATAAAAGAAAGTATTTATTTAATCTATTTCTTATTTTTAATTGATACATCAATTTCTTATTTCTTTTCCTATAAAACTTCTTTGATAACGGCTGATCAAAAAAATTATATTGTTATAACTTATACTTATTTATTTAAAATTGTTCAAATAATTGTCCAACTTTTAGTATTACAGTTTACAAAAGAATATATATTATATTTAGTTTTACAAATAATAACAACTTTTATAACTAATATATATTTATCTAGAAAAGCCGAAAAAATGTATCCCTTTGTTAAAGAACTTAAAAATGAAGAATTAGAAAAAAAAGATCGGGATACTATCTATAATAATGTTAAAGCTTTATTTATTTATAAATTTTCATCAGTTATTTTAAATGGAACTGATAGTATTATTATTTCTAAGATGTTTGGAATAATAATTTTAGGTTTATATTCTAATTATTATTTACTTTTAAATGCTGTTGTTTTAATAATAACTCAGATTTTAAATGCTTTTACATCAAGTATTGGAAATTTAATAGCTAAGAATGAAAAAGAAAAAGAAAAAATTGTTTTCAATGAATTATTTTATTTTACAGTATTTATATATGGAGTTGTAGCTATTTGTTTATATAATTTATTTAATAATTTTGTAAATATTTGGCTTGGAAGTGATTATTTATTAGATGATATAGTTATATTAGCTTTAGTGTTACATTTTTATATAAATGGGGTTCAATTTTCAACTTATACATATCGAAATACGGCAGGATTATTTCGAAAATTTCGGTATTCCCCAATTATAGCTGTTATTTTAAATATAGGATTTTCAATTTTATTAGGAAAAATGATGGGGCTAGCTGGAGTATTCTTTGCAACTAGTATTGCTAGAATATTAACATCAGGAATAATTGATCCAATTATTGTATATAAATATGTTCTAAAAGAAAAAGTTAGTAAATATTATCTACGTTATATATTATATTTCATAGGTATTTTAATAACATATGGGGTTACTTATTATATAACTAGTTTTATAAAAACACCAAATTTATTAATGTTTTTTGTAAAAGCATTAATAACTCTTATTTTAGCATCAGGAATATTTATTATTTTTACCAAGAAAACTGAAGAATTTCAAAACGTTAAAAATTCGGTTATTAATTTTCTTAAAAAGCGTTTGAAGTTTTTATAAGGAGGATTATGAAAGTAAGTGTAATAGTTCCCGTTTATAATGTTCAGGATTATATTGTTAAGTGCATTGATAGTTTAGTTCGTCAAACCTTAAAAGATATAGAAATAATTATTGTAAATGATGGAACCAAAGATAATTCAATTAAAAAAATAAAAGAAAATTTTGATGATAAACGTATAAAGATAATTTCCAAAGAAAACGGTGGTCTCGCTAGCGCTAGAAATAGGGGAGTTGAAGAAGCAACAGGAGAATACTTATTCTTTGTTGATAGTGATGACTTTATTGATACTAATACTTTAAAAGAAATGTATGATGAAGCGAGTAAAAATAATCTTGATATAGTTTATTGTGATTATTACTTATATTATCAAGATAAAAAAATTCCAAGTTCAAGTATCGAACATTATGATATTAATAATCCCAAAAGTTTAATAACTGGAGTTCCTGGAGCTGTATGCAAGTTAATAAAAAGAGAATTGTATTTAAAATATAATATTAAATTTTTAAATGGAAGATTTTTTGAAGATATAGCAATTATTCCTTTTTTCTTAGCAATTACTAAAAAATCAAGTTATATAAGAAAACCATTTTATTATTATTTACAAAGAGATGGAAGTATATTAAATAAAAAGCATTATGATAAAAAATGGGAAGATATATTTTATGTAATGGAATATTTAAAAGAGAAGTTTATAACTAATAATATATTTGAAGATTATAAAGAAGAGTTAGAATATCTTTATATAGAACATTTACTTCATGCTGCTAACTTAAGATTTCTTGATTACAAAGAAGGAAATAAAAACATTTTTAAAGTTGCTAATATTATGAAAAAAGAATTTCCTAAATGGAAGAATAATAAATATTACAAATTAGAAAATAAAAAATATAAAATTATTTGTAATCTTTTCTATTATAAGCAAATTTGGTTATTAAAATTAATTAGAAAGGTTAAGAAAAATGGTTAAAGTAAGTGTAGTAGTTCCAGTTTTTAATGGAGAAAGTTATATAAGAAAATGTTTAGATAGTTTAGTTCGTCAAACTTTAAAAGATATCGAAATAATTATTATAAATGATGGCTCGAAAGATAAAACTTTAGATATTTTAAAAGAATATCAAAAAAAATGTAAAAATATAAAAATAATTAATCAAGAAAATAAAGGAATTGCTGCATCAAGAAATGAAGGAATAAAAGTTGCAGAGGGAGAGTATATCGCTTTTTTAGATAGTGATGATTTTGTTGATTTAACAATGTATCAAAAATTATATCAAAAAATTACATCTAGTGATTTTGATGTTGTTACAACTTACTTTAATTTTCAATATGAAGAAAAAATAGAAAAAGGAATTGTTGATATTAAAAAAGATATTTTAAATATTAAAGACTTAAAAAAATATTTTCTTAATATGTATCCTGTTGTTTGGAATAAATTATATAAAAAAGAATTATTTAATGATTTAAAATTTCGCAATGTATATGCTGAAGATGTTGATATTTTATATCGTATTTTACCTAAAATAAAAAAAATGGGTGTTGTTAAAGAATATTTATATTATTATTATCAAAGAGAAAACTCTGAATCAAAAGTTTATACAACAAGATTATTTGATTATGTTTATAACTTTAATGATTTATATAAATATTATCAAACTAAATGGTATATGGAAATTTATAAAAAAGAATTTGAATATGTCTATGTGCGTTATTTATATGCAACTTTCTTAAAAAGAAGTCTTACATTAGACATAAAAATGCAAGAAAAAGCTTATAAATTAGCTGTTAAAAGTGTTGGAGAACATTTTCCAAAATATAGATTAAATAAATATTTTTATAGATCTTTAAAAGGTTTATATTTAGTAACTTTTAATCGTTTCTATATAAATATAATAAAATTATTAAGGAGAAAGTAATGAAAAAAGTTTTGTTTGTTGTTGATGAAAGAATGATGGGGGGAGTATCAATTTTACTTCATGATATTTTAAATTCTCTTAATATAAAAAAATATGAAATAGATGTTATGGTTTTACATAATAGGGGAGATTATTTAGATAATTTAGATCCTCAGGTTAGTATTATTTATGGAACACCTTTTTTTGAAGTTATTGATTATACTTTAAAAGAAGTTTTAAAATCTAAAAAAATTAAATTAATACTTAAAAAAATCTATTTAATTTTTCTTATGAAGACAGGCTTAATTAAGAAAAAGATAGTTAAAGAAAGACAAAAATGTTTAACTAAAAAGTATGATGTTGAAATTGCTTTTAAAGATGGATTTACAGCTCTTTTTACTGTTTATGGTGATAGCATTAAAAAATATCATTGGTTACATACAGACTATGGTAATTATGATTGTGTTGCTAATTATAGTAAGTTATTTAAAGAAGTATTTTTAAAATTTGATAAAATAATTGGAATTAGTAATGGGGTTTTAAATGAATTCTTGAAAAAATATAAGGCTAAAGATACTTTAGTAATTTATAATTTAATTGATGAAGAAAAAATTATTAATAATAGTTTAAAAGAAAAAGTAAAATATGATAAAAACAAATTAAATTTAATTTCTGTTGGAAGAATTCATCCTATGAAAGGGTATGATAGATTAATTGAAGTTTTACATAAAATTGATGAAGAAGGAAATTTAGATAATGTTGTTGTAAGATTAATTGGAAGTGGAGGTGATGATTTAAAAATAAAAAATATGATTAAAGAATACAATTTAGAGAATAAAGTTCTTTTTATGGGTCCTAAGAAAAATCCTTTTCCTTATGTTAAAGCATCCGATTGCTTTTTAATGACATCTCGTTATGAACCGTTTGGACTAGTTATATTAGAAGCTTTAATTTTAAAAGTTCCGGTTTTAGCAATGGAAGTTTTAAGTATTCATGAAATAATGGATGAAAAATATGGAATAATAGTTGAAAATTCAAGTGAAGGGTTGTATAATGGTATTTTGGATATTGTCAAGAATCCTGATAAATTAAAAAAATGTCGGGATAATTTAAAAGATTTTTCTTATAATATTGATGATATCGTTAAAAAAATAGAAAAATTATTGGATGAGTGATAACATGAATTTACAAAAAATAAGCAAAAACATCTTAATCATTTTTATGATTTTAGAACCATTATTAGATTTATATTTTCTTTATAGTGATAATATTATAAATATATTTAAGTTTTCACCTGCAACTATAATTCGAATGATATTTATACTAGTTATGGTAATATTTATAATCATTTTAAATAAAAAGAAACTTAATAAAAAAAATTTAGTTATTTTTATAATGATTTATTTAGCTTATAGCTTATTTCATTTATATAATGGTACTTTATTTAAGGGAGTATCAACTTATCATGAATATTCATTATTTAAAGAAGCTTTTTATTTAGTTAGAATGACATGTCCTTTAGTATTATTTTATTTAACTTATAAAAATGATATTGATTATCAAGATACAAAGAAAATTATAATTATAGTTTACTTTATATTTTCTAGTATTATGGTTTTAACTAATTTAGTTGGTATTGCAAGAGTATCATATGGAGTAATAAAAAGAGAAACTATCATTGGAAATTTTTTGATGTGGTTCAAACCAGGTATTTATAATACTTATACTTATGAATATTTTGCAAGTAAAGGATTATTTAGTTATGCTAATCCTTTAAGCAGTTTGATGGTAAGTTTTTTACCTTTATTAGTTTATATTGTTTTAAAAGAAAAAACTAATTTCTTTAATATTATAACTTTATTTTTAACAATACTTGCCATGATAATGCTAGGAACAAGAATTGCTGGAATTGGGATGTATTTAGTATTTATATTTTCACTTATTATTTATGTAAGTTATAGTTTAATTAAAAATAAGAAAGTATTTACAAAAAACTTTATAATATGTCTTAGTTTTCTTTTAATATTTTTAGTTATCTATAAATATACACCAGCAGCTAATAGAGTTATTAATGATGACTATGAAACTAATAGTACTGAAAAACAAGATGCTGATTTAAAACTTATAAAATTAAAAGATGAAATTAAAGATTTAGAGCAAAATGAAAAGAAAGAGAAGGAAATAGAATTTTTAGATGAATATGCAAAATACTATGGATTTAAAGAGCATTATTATTTTGATGCTTATCCTTATCAAGAAGATCCTGAGTTTTGGTTCGATTTATTAGAAGTTCCATATCAAGATAGAAATGATAATCGGAAGATTAAGACTTTAATTACCAAACGAGTATTTGAATTAAATAATAATAAACTTGATTATTTAGTTGGATTTTCATTTGAAAGGTCAATGAATGCTGATAACTATATGGAAAATGATATTATAGCTCAGTTTTATTCAATGGGAATACTTGGTTTAATTTTATTTATATTTCCATACTTTTACTTAATTTGTTATGCTCTTTATAAAATAATTAAAGAAAAAAAATTTACATATTTAAATATAACTTATATTATAGTTATTTCTTTGATTTATTTTACTAGTATTTTAAGTGGTAATGTTTTTGACCAATGGATTGTAACTTTCTTTTTAGGATTTATAAGTGGGGTTTTATTGAAAAATATAGAGGAGTAGTATATGAAAAAAGTTATGTTTATATCATCAACTGGAGGACATTTATCAGAGTTACTAGAATTAAATGATTTATTTAAATTATATGATAGTATAATTGTAACCGAGAAAACCAAATCTAATTTATATTTAAAAGATAAATATAAAAAAGTTTATTATTTAGTTTATGGAACTAAATCACATTTATTTACCTATTTATTTAAATTTACTTTTAATGTTTTTAAATCATTATATTTATTTTTAAAAGAAAGACCTGATGTAGTAGTTACAACTGGTGCTCATACAGCAGTTAGCATGTGTTATATTGCTAAACTATTTCGCAAAAAAGTTATTTTTATTGAAACTTTAGCAAATAGAAATACAAAAACATTATCTGGAAAGTTAGTTTATCCTATTGCAGATTACTTTTTAGTTCAATGGGAGAGTATGCTAGAATTGTATCCTAAAGCTATTTACATGGGATTCATATTTTAGGAGGTAGTATGATATTAGTAACACTTGGAACCCAAGATAAAAAATTTACAAGATTATTAGATGAAATAGAAAGATTAATCAAAGAAAAAGTAATTCAAGAAGAAGTTGTTGTTCAAGCAGGATACTCAAGTGATTATAAATCTTCTAATATGAAAATATTTGATTTAATTGCTAAAGATGAGTTTGATAAACTAATTAGTTCGTGTTCATTTCTAATAACTCATGGTGGAGTAGGTTCTATTTTAACAGGCCTTAAATACAATAAAAAAGTAATAGCTGTGCCACGTCTTAAAGAGTATAAAGAACACGTTAATAATCATCAAGTTCAAATTATTAATAATTTTCATGAAGAAGGTTATATTATAGGTATAAGTGACATAAATGAAATTGAAAGTGCTATTTTAAAAATTAAAGATTTTAAACCCAAAAAGTTCAAAAGTAATAAAGAAAAAGCACTTAAATTAGTACAAGAATTAATTGAAAAATAAGAATTTGCATATTTTATTAAAATAGTGTATAATGTACTATGAAAAAATAAAAAGGATGGTGTTAAAATGGAAAATAAAAAGAAAAAACGAAGTAATGATAAGAAAAAAGATAATAATAAATTAAAAATTTTAAATATAATTTCAGTTATTCTTAATATAATTATCTTAATATTTTTTATAGTAAATACTTATATGATTTTAAAATATGATATATTGCCACTTAAATATTTAGTACTTTATTTTCTTATTGCAATAGTTATTCCAATTTTAATATTAGTTTTATTTTATTATAAAAAAAGCAAATTTAAGTTAAAAATTTCTTTATTAGTTATTGATTTTATATATGTTTTATTATTTACTTTCGCGACTATTTATTTAAATAAGACATTTAATTTTTTAGATGAAATTGATATTGGAATTAAGTATATAACTAAAAATTATAAAGTTGTTGTTTCTAAAGACTCTACTTATCAAGTTATTGATGATTTAGAGAAGAAGAATATTGGATATGTTGAGATTGATAATACTGATTATAAAGTAGCTTTAGGTGAAATTAATAAAAAAATTACTTTTCAAAATAAAAGTTATTTAGATTCAACAACTATGTTTGAAGCATTTGGCCTTAAAGAATTAGATGGATTAGTTACAACTGATACTTATTATGAATTGTTAAGCGAAAATATTGAAAAGTTTAAAGATGATTATCGGGTTATATATGAATTTTCTGTTAAAGAAAAAGAAGAAGAAGATGATATAACCAAAGATGTTGATGTTACTAAGGATGTTTTTAATGTTTATGTAACTGGTATGGATACTTATGGTGATATTTCAACTATATCAAGAAGTGATGTTAATATTGTTATTAGTATTAATCCTAAAACTTATCAAATATTAATGGTTAATATTCCAAGAGATTATTATGTTGTTTTCCCAGGTCAAACTAAAAAGGATAAATTAACTCATGCTGGATTATATGGAACTAATATGAGTATTAGAACGATTGAAGATATATTAGATATTGATATAAATTATTATGTTAAAACTAATTTTAACACGGTTATTAGTTTAGTTGATGCTTTAGGTGGAGTAGATGTTTATTCAATGTATACATTTAATTATGGATTCTATTATAAAAAAGGATATAATCATGTAAATGGATCTCAAGCTTTAAATTTTGCTAGAACAAGATATGTATTACCTAATGGTGATATTGATAGAGGAAGAAATCAAGAAGCAATGATTCAAGCAATTATCACGAAAGCAACTAGTATGACAATTTTAACTAGATATACAACTCTTTTAGAATCATTAAAGGGAACGTTTATGACTAATATATCAACTGATAAAATAACTGATATTATTAAAATGCAATTAGATAAAATGCCAAAATGGAATATTACGTCAATGACTTTATCAGGTTTTGGTGATAATGATTATACAAGTGTTTTTAAAGATACCAAAGTTTTTGTAATGCATCCAGATGAAGAAACAATAAAAAAAGCTCAAGAAGCTTTACAAGATGTTAGGGATGGAAAGATACTTGAAAGTAGTTATGAAGAAAATACGGGTGGGGAAGTTTATACCCCATTTAGACCAACTCCATCTCCTGTTACACCTGATTCTTCAAAACCAGTAGTTCCGGAAGAAGAAAAAGATGAAGAAGAGGATAATAAAGAGAATGACGAGAATAGTGATATTAAAGATGACGATACTAACAACAATGATGAGAATTTAAATGATAAAGATGTAAGTGATGGAAAAGAAGATAATAATGTAGATGATGAGAATAAAAGTCCTAGTGATAGTGAAACTACTAATCCAGATAATAATACTCAAACTAATCCTAGTGATACCCCTTCAACAAATCCAGATGATAATAATAGCGATACCTCTAAGCCTGATGATAATCCAACAATTACGCCAGGCGATTCAGAGAATAATGGTGATGCATCTGATATAGTAATAAATGTTACTGAATAATAATAAAAAAAGATTCTTAAGTTATAAAAAACTAAGAATCTTTTTAGATCAAAGCAAATTATTTAAGACTTTTTTTATAATCATCAATAATCTTATTTACTTTTTTTATTGGTAAATTAACATATTTGCAAATCTTTTCAATTAAAGCATTATCTTTATACATATTAATTACCATTTCTTTTTCTTTATTAGCTTCGCCAAGTTTCAAACCGCGTTCTTCACCAAACTTTTCACCAAGTTTTTCCCCCTTTTCAAAATTCTCTTTAGCAAATTCTTGCTTACAAGTTTGAACAACAGATTCTCTTAATTTACGTAGTTCATCGTGATAATCATAATATAAGTCTATTGATGGATCTTCTATTAACATAGTATAACTACCTCCAATTAAATCATGTTACCAACTATTTAATTAAAAATAGTTGATAATGTTTTTAAATTTAAATAAATTACTTAAGACTTTTCTTATAATCTTCAATAATCTTTTTAACCTTATTTAAAGAAGAATTACATATTTCTGAAATAGTTTCTAAAGTTATTCCCTTTTTATAAGAATTAATTACCATTTCTTTTTCTTTATTAGCTTCACCAAGCTTTAAACCACGTTTCTCGCCACGTCTTTCGCCAAGTTTTTCACCTTTTTCAAAATTCTCTTTGGCAAATTCTTGCTTACAAGTTTGAACAACAGATTCTCTTAATTTACGTAGTTCATCGTGATAATCGTAATATAAATCTATTGATGGATCTTCTATTAACATAGTATGTATCACCTCCAACATTTTCTTTTTAAGATAGCTACTAGTTTCTAATTCATTAATTAATTTTTCAATTTCTTTTATTTTTTTAGTAGCCATCATTGCACTTAGAATAAACAAATTATGTTCATTCGTACTTCTTCTTTGATACTTACCATTATACCACTCTCGGTAGCATTTAGCAACATTTATGCATCTAATTTTTAATTTTTCAGAGTATAAGTCAGTTGTATCTTCAGGATTAAGTAAATTATAATTAAACCTTTCCTTATTATCTCTGCCAAAACTATTAAAGTTAACTAAAGTAGCAGGGGCACTTTTACTATAATTTTCTTTTTCCTTAATTCCGACAAAAGCCTTGCACAAATAAGCTAAGTTCTTATCTAACTTTTCATGGATTGTGGCACCAAGAATTCGTTTACTTCTTTTATTATCGTTTTCAGCATTTATTAAATCACTTTTTAAATAGTTGAATTCAATAATTAATTTTATAGTTTCATTTTCTGTTTCAACTAATAAAACTAAATCGCTTATAATTGTTTTTCCTTTAATTATTCGCTTAGGATGAGTAAGTGGTAAATAACTAATCTTACCAATTAATTCATCATAATGAATATCAAGAAGCGATGATACTAAAAGAGTTGTTATTTCAATGTTAGGGTAACCAAAGAAAATTTTTCCTGCTGTATCCATTATTAAAGGTACCATTTCACCTTTTTTTAATTTTCTTTTGCTCATAGTATCACATCCTTTCAAGTCACTATAATGAGCCAAACAAGACCACTATAACATGATTTATAGAAAATGTTAAATTTTGTAAATTGACAAATTGTAGGCAAAAAACGCTCAAATCGGTAAATTGTTTTAAAAAGAAGTCCCAATTTGGTAATTTGCCCCCTAAAAAGGGAGCTATTTTTGCGAATTGTGCCAATTTTTCTTCCAAAAATCCAAAAAAAATTTTTTTTCATTCCAATTTGCAAATTTGCTAAAATCCAGTATTTTAAATAAGAATAGTATCTCAAAAGCAATAATTGATAATAACTATTTGCAAAAGTCTATTTTTAAGATATAATTATATTGAAAGGTTAGAAATTAAGATGAATGATGTTGTAGTATTAATACCAGCTTATAACCCAAGTATAAAACTTTTAAAATTACTTGATGATTTAACAAATGCAAGTTTTAATAAAATCTTGGTTGTAAATGATGGTAGTTGTCAAAATAAAAATATATTTAAAAAAATAAAAAAATATGAAAATGTAATATTACTTGAATATAATGAAAATCAAGGTAAAGGCTATGCTTTAAAATATGGAATAAATTATTACTTAGAAAATTTAAAAGATAAATCTAAAGGAATAGTAACAGTTGATGCTGATTTACAACATCAAGTTGATGATGTTATAAATATATCTTTAAAACTTATAGGTAATCCGGATAGTTTAATTTTAGGTTCTCGTAACTTCAAAGAAAAAGGAGTTCCCTTTTTAAGTCGCTTTGGAAATAAAGTAACCTCAATTTGCTTTAGCTTTTTATATGGTAAATCTCTAAAAGATACTCAAACCGGATTAAGAGGAATACCTAATCGTTATTTAAATTTAAGTTTAGAAGCCAGTGGCAAAAGATTTGAATATGAAATGAATTTATTAATTAAATTTGTTAAAGAAAAAATAAATATTATTGAATATCCTATTACAACTATTTATTTTAAAAATGATTTAAATGAATCTCATTTTAAAAGAATAGGAGACTCACTTATTATTTACAAAAACTTATTTAATGAATATATTAAATATGGATTGACATCTCTATTTGCAGCTATAATAGATTTAATTATATTTACTTTATTTGTAAATTCTTTTAATACATTAGATAATAATTTAACAATTATTTTAGGAACTATTATAGCAAGAATAGTATCTGGGTTTGTAAACTTTAATTTAACTAATTATTTAGTCTTTAAAAGTCATGAAAAAAGTGAGAAGTTACTTGGTAAATTCTACTTACATAATATCTGTAATATGACGATATCAGCTATTTTAGTTATGTTATTTCATAATTTATTTCCAATGTTTCATGAAACTTATTTCAAGATGGTTGTTGATATACTTATTTATTTTATTGGTTATAAAATACAAAAAAAATACATTTTTAAAGTCTAATGAATAAAAAATCTTCTTTTTATCAATATAGATATGAAAGGAGATTTTAATTTGGCAAAACATAAAGTTGAAATAACTGGAGTAAATACAAATGAAATTGAAGTTTTAACTAGTAGTGAAACAGAAGAATTATTTAAAAAATTAAAAGATGGGGATAAAAGTGCAAAAGAAAGACTTATAAATGGTAATTTAAAGTTAGTATTATCAATTTTAAAAAAATATACAGGAAGATGTGATAATTTAGATGATTTATTCCAAGTTGGAGTAATAGGACTTACAAAAGCCATTGATAACTTTAATGTTGATTTAGGACTTAAGTTATCAACTTATGCAATTCCTATGATAAGTGGGGAGATTAGACGTTATTTAAGAGATAATAGTTTACTTAGAGTTAGCAGAAGTGTTAAAGATCTAGCCTATAAAGCAATTCAAAAAAGAGACGAACTTACAAATTCATTAGGTTATGTTCCAAGTTATGAAGTAATTGCTAAAGAATTAGGAGAATCAGAACTTGATGTTTTAACAAGTCTTGAAGCCTTATCAGATCCAATTAGTATCTTTGAACCAATTTATAATGATGGAGGAGATACAATTTACTTATACGAACAATTAGAAGATAAAAGAGATGATGCTGATATAGAAACTAAATTAGCCTTAAAAAAGGCTATCAATGATTTATCAGAACGCGAAAAAAATATCTTAGATAAACGTTATGTAATTGGAAAAACCCAAATGGAAATTGCAAGTGAACTTGGAATTAGTCAAGCCCAAGTATCAAGACTTGAAAAAAATGCTATTAAAACTTTAAAGAAAATATTAAAATAAACTCGCGAATTAAATTTAAAATTTAGTTAATAATACTAATGGTGATTAATATGTTATATATAAATTTAGTATTTATATATTCAATCTTTGGCTTTTTAATGGAAAGTACAATTTATAAAATATCTAATTCTAATCTAAAAAGTGGTATTTTTTATGGCCCTTATACATTTGTTTATGGCTTTGGAGTTTTAGCATCAATTATTATATATGAATTTTTAGAAAAAAAAGAATTTCAGAAAAATAAAATTTTAAAAGTTATTATTTATTATATTATATTTACAGTAGTTTTATCTTTAATAGAGTTAGTAGGTGGAAATATTCTTCATCTAGTTTTTAATGTTGATTTATGGAATTATTCAAGTCATTTTGATAGTATTGGCAAATATATCTGTGTTACTAATTGCTTTATTTGGGGTGCTTTAGGAACTTTTAATATTTATTTTATTTATCCTAAGTTAAAAAAATTATTTAAGAAATTACCTAAATACTATACTTATATCTTATTAGTTTTATTTATGATAGATTTTATTTTAACAATGATAAATAAATGCGTTTTATTCTTGAATTAAAACAATTTATAAAAAAATTTAGAGCAAGTAAGTTTACTTGTTTTTTTAATATCTACTTGCTTTAAAATTAAAAATATGATACAACTAATATGGAATGAAGGAATTTAAATAAAGAAGGAGGAACATGTTATTAGAAAAAATTAAAGAAATAATTACAAATTTAAAAAGTAATAAAATTCAAGAAGGAGACTTAGTCTGGGCTCATAGATATCAAAGTGAAGTAGAAAAAGAAACTATTAATGAACATCATCAAGAAGGACCTTATGTTATTATTTATAAAACTTGGTTTAAAACTTATGCTCTTTATTGTACTAGTAGTTTTAAAAATTTTCATTATCAAAATGCTTATTTAGAAATAGATGGTCAAAAGTATAACTTAGATAAAACTACTTATGCCTTACCTTACTATATAAAAGTAATTAAGAAAAGCCAAATAATAAAAAAACTTAATAAACTTAAAGTAGAAGATTTAAATTATTTAAAAAAGTTAGTTTATATAGCATTAAAAAATAATAAAAAACCCTTAATAAAAAGAAAGAAAATTAAATTTATAATTCAAAAGGGAGATATTATTTATTATCAAGATAAATATTATTATATTTATTTTAAAGATGATTACTATTACTATTTAAATAAAGTATTTAAAGTATCTGATATGAAAGATAAAAGAACTATTAAAGTTGGAACTTATAAATATACTTTTGATTTTAATGCTGATATTAAAATACCTATTAAAAGTAAAATTAATTTAGTTAATACTATTAATACTAAAAAACAAACTTTATTTGATATTTATAAAAGTGAATATTTACATGAAAAAGAAGAAGGAATTACTGCTAATCGTGGAAGTTTACTAAAATACTGTAATCGTTATTACTTTATTTATGGAGAATATCAAGGTAATTATGCAACTTATAAAGTTTATTTAACTAAAAGTGAAAAAGAGATTGTATCAGAAATTAAAATAGCTAATAAAACTTATTATACAAAATTTGAAGAAGCATTTATTTCTAAAAAAAATAAATTAGAAGTTTTGAATATCGCAAGTGATGCGGAAATCGACATGATTAGAAGTAGAAAAAAAGAAATGAAAGATAAAGTAGTTAAAACTAAAAATAAACAGATATATACATCAATTATTAGAGGAGTTGTTATTGCCTCAATTGATAGTGATTTAAAATATATTGTTTTTAAAAGAAGCAATAATACCCTTTACTGTGTTGATTATTATAATCGTGAGCAAAAAGTAATAATTGAAATCACTAATGATTTTCCTTATATTATGGTTGAGAGATTAGCAAAATTAGAACTAGAGAATTTAATGATTAATATGAAAAGATTAGGTTTTATAAATAATTAAGGATTAGAAAATAAAAAAATACTCATACTAATAATGGTGATAGTATGAAAGTATTAATAACAGGAGCAGCAAGCAATATTGGGTTTAGTACGGCAATTTCACTTGCTAAACTTGATAATTATGTTTATTTAACGGTTCATCATGAATATGAAATTGAAAAAGTTTTAGAAAAAGTAAAAGAATTAAAGTTAGAAAACAATATTGAATGTTTTAAATTAGATATAACTTTAGAAAGTGATAGAAAAAAGATAAGAGACTTAGATATTGATTGTTTAGTTAATAATGCAGCAATCGGGATAGGTGGCTCAATGGTTGAAATTCCAATTGATTTAATGAAAGAAAATTTTGAAGTGAATGTCTTTTCAACTTTAAGATTAACTCAAATTTATCTTGCTCATTTAATTGCCGAAGGGAAAAGTGGAAAAGTCGTTTTTATGTCTTCAATTGCTGGTATTATTCCAATTAGTTTTTTAGGAAGTTACTGTGCAACTAAAGCATCTTTAATCATGATAGCAACTAATTTAAGAAAAGAAGTAAGACTTTTAAATAAAGATATCAAAGTTAAATTAATTGAACCCGGAATTTATAATACAGGTTTTAATGATATTATGATTGAAAACAAATTAGAAAGAAAGAATACCTATTTTAATGATTTAGAAAGTATTACTTTAAAACAAAAGAAATTATTTGAGTTAATTGGTCATGATAACTTAGAAAGTATAACGAGAAAAATAGTTGAAGCGGTTTTAGATGATTCTAATAAATTGTTATATCGAGCTCCTTTATCTCAAGTTATAATGACTAAACTTTATATGTTATTGTTTAAATAAAAAGGATTAACTTTTATTAATGAAGTTATCCTTTTTGAATAAAATAAATTTTGATTGATGAAATCTCTTTCATCACTTAAATATTAACATAGTTTACTATCTTTGACAAGAACTATCTAAAATTTTTCAGGATAAATTCACAAATTAGCAAATTTAAGATTATTAATTAATTTCTCAAATTCATTTTCGAAATCCATTCCAAGA
>CANRIE010000085.1 GCA_947630585.1 uncultured Bacilli bacterium
TGAATTTTAAAAGGTTCAAAACCTTGCTGTCATTGAGTTTGAACCTTATTTTAATTTTTTTTCATGTCTTTAACCTGCCAAAAAAAATGAAATATATTGAAAAATAACATAATTAATAATATAATTAGTTTGGTGATAATATGAAAGATGATAGATATATTGGTTATTTAGCTCAAAGAGAAGCTAATGCTAATCAAAATAAAAGTTTCACAAATGATCCTTATGATCCATTACTTGAAAAAATTAGAAGAGAACAACTTCTGAAACTAGATCCTAATAACCTTAAAGATTTTATATATGCAGAATTATTAGATGGAAAGCATAAGCAAGAATTTCAAGATAGATTGGTACAATTAGTAAACTATAGTCGTTTTAAAGAAGAAAGCATAAATGGAAAAGTTGGAGATGTTGCTTTTTTTGTAAAAAGTGAAGATCCTTTAGAAATAATTTTTACTGACTATTATTCTAATTCTTTTGTTACTATAAGTGAAAAAGGAATTTATTCAGAGATTGCTTTAAATTGTTCTTCTGTTAATTTACATTTTTTTAGTCCTCGAAAATGCAATCAACCTATAGTTTTAACAAGGAAAGTTTTTGTAGTTGATTCAGAAGAAATAAATGAGTATCTTAATATCGAATTAGGAAGAGCAAATAAAAGATCATTTAATGGATTTTATTATAATGAACCTGATAAAGAAGCATATATTGCTCAAGAATTTTTAAAATTACATCCAGAATTTTCTCAAGGTGAAAAAAAGACTGAATTTTATCGTTTAAATGTTTCTCCAACTTCCAAAGTACCAAGGCTTTATGATAAAACAGTCAAAAAAGGAACAATGGGACCATTTCTTTGTGAAAGTGCGTACGATAAAGAATTAAATGAAAGAGCTTATTATAGAGAAGATTTAAAAACTTATCAAGAATATATCAATTTAGCAAAGGAATTTGAAAATAATTGCAAGTATATATATGATGCTTTAAAAGAAGTATTATTGAATTTACAAAATGAGAAAAAGGGCCGTAAATAGGCTCTTTACTTTTATAAAAAAAAATAGTATAATGTTAAAGTTAGTTCTTATAACTTAAAAAGAAAGGAGGATTATTTTTTAATGAATAAAGAGTCTAAAACTCGATTTGTTATTTTAGGTGGATTAGGCGAAATTGGTAAAAATATGTATGCTATTGAGCATGAAGATGAAATTATTATCATTGATGCTGGTATTTCATTTGTTGAACTTACGATGCTTGGAATCGATTATTCAATTCCCGATTATACTTATTTAAAACAAAATGAAAGTAAAATTAAGGCTTTATTTATAACTCATGGTCATGAAGATCACATAGGAGCAATTCCTGTATTACTACAAAGTGTTGATATTAAAAATATCTATGCTCCTAATCAAGCAACCGAACTTATTAAACTTAAATTAACTGAAAGAAATATTCGGTTTGATAATTTATTTGCTTATAAAAGTGATGATGTTGTTAAATTTAAACATTTTGAAGTTGATTTTTTTAGAACCACCCACTCAGTTCCTGATTCTCATGGAATAAGAGTTAAAACTCCTAATGGGGTTATTGTTACAACAGGAGACTTTAAATTTGATTTTACTCCGATTGGACCAGTTGCTGATTTACATAAAATGGCCAGAATTGGTGAAGAAGGAGTTGATTTATTAATAAGTGATTCAACTAATGCTTTAAATGATGGAATATCTAAAAGTGAATCAAGTGTTGATGCAGCTTTAAATGACATCTTTGATGATGAGCGAAACTCAAGGATTATTATTGCTACTTTTGCATCTAATATTTACCGTCTTAAACATATTGTTGAAACCTGTTATAAACATAATAGAAAAATTTGTATCTTCGGGCGTAGTATGGAATCAAATATTGATATTTCAATTAAGGGTGGTTATATAAAACATAAGGAATTATTTATATCACCTGAAGAAGCGAATACCCTAAAACCAAAAGATGTTTGTATTTTATGTACGGGAAGTCAAGGAGAACCTCTTGCTGCCCTATCAAGAATTGCTGACTTGGAACACAAACATATTAAACTTCGCCCTGATGATGTTGTAATATTCTCATCAAGTCCGATCCCTGGAAATGCTCTTAGTATTTCAAAAACAATTAATAAACTTTATTTACAAGGAGTTAAGGTTTATACAAATACAACTATTTCTAATATTCATACATCAGGTCATGCTAATAAAGAAGAGTTAAAATTAATGATTAGACTTTTAATGCCTAAATATATGTTACCTTTTCATGGAGAATATAGAATGCTTAAAAGCCATGCTGATATTGCTAATATGTGTGGAATCCCTAAAGAAAATATTTTTATTTTAGATAATGGAGACTCGCTTACCTTAGATAATCATAAAATAACAATCGGGGAAAAAGTTAAGATGGATGATGTTTATATCGGAGGGTCTAATGCCGGAGAGATCGCTGCTCAAGTTATTAGAGATAGAAAAATCATGGCTAGTGATGGTATCTTAGTAATTGTTGCTAATATTGATATTAGAAGTAAAAAATTATTAACTAAACCAACGATTGTAACGAGAGGATTTATCCAAGTAAATGAAAATGAAGAATTAATTAAAATGTTAGAAATCAAGTCAAGTTTATTAATAACTAATAAACTTAAAGATCCAAATGTTAATTTTCAAGATTTAAAAAGTTTTATTCAAATTAATATAAGTACTTATATTGCAGAACTAACAGGAAGAAAACCGATAATCTTGCCAATTATTTTAGATGTTAAAAGACCTAATTAAGAATAATTAAGTCTTTTTTGTTATCTTTTAAGTTCTTCTTTAAAACTTAGATTTCTATAATACTCTTCTAAATATTCTATTAATTCCAAAGATGTTTCTTGCTTTAATAATTCAATGTATTTAATACCATTTTTTGATTTTCTTAAAGCAACATAATTAGCAAACATTTCACTGAATTGTAAGTTTGAAGGATTTGAAACATTTATAAAATATTCCTGATCATGAACACAGGTAGGAACTTTTGAATCAATATCACTACGTTTAAATCTTTCTCCAATCGAACCTAAATAATAAGCATCAAGGAAATTTTCATACATTAAGAAATCTTGATTATTTTTTTCATAGATATTTTTTATAAAATATTTTTTATCAATCTCTATCCTATTTTGAACATACATTTCAATTACTTTTTCTTTATCTACTTCATAATCATAATCAAAGTAAGCACTTGCTAATGCTAAATATACATCCTTAGAATAATCAAAATAATTTTTTATAGTTGAAAGTAACATCTCTTTAGTTCCATAAAATTCTTGAAATTCTCTTTTTATTTCAGCTTGATAAGCATCCATTCCTCCTTTTTCTAAATTAATATATTTTAAAAATGCTTTTTCTACATCTTCATCACTTAATAATAATTTATCAGCTAAATCAACAACTTCATGAAATCTTATATCAATTTCTTTCCAATACTTATAAACATTATGTATTTGAACTTTTATAAGATCATTAGCATCTCTTGGAACTTTTGAATTATTTTTTAGAAAATGTATTAAATGACCCCATTCGTGATTTAAGGCTCCTATATCTTTAATATTTTGAATACTAATACATGATTCTTTATTTTGCATATTTGGCCTTCTAAAGAAAGAACCTTTAGTACTATCATATTTAATTATAAAATCAGGATATCTCTTTTTCATTTCAATTAAGGCTTCAATATCTCTCATTGCTATATATTTATCAATAGTATAAGACTTTTTAGATGAAGAAACTACTAAATCTAATACTTCCTTAGAACTATTGTTATCATTAAAAGTAGCATAAAAATTATTTATTAATTCTGTAAACTCTGAATCATCAATTGTAATTTCATCTTCTTTATAAATATATTCTAAAACATCATCATTTTTTTCAAAACCAAAATTACTTTTATAATTAAAGCTTGGAAGTGGAAATTTCATTTTAGCTAAAAGAAGTGTAACTTCTTCCGGAATATAATCAAATTTTTTAAGTATTTTTATAATATACATATAATCAGCATAGTTACTAACAAGAACTTCTAAATTTGTTAGACCATCACTCCCTTTTACTAATAAATCATTAACATTTTTTAAGACTCCTGAGATTGAATCAAAAGCAATTTCTTTTTCATTAGTTTTGTTAGCTAAATTTATATAGTGAGTTATAAAATCAGGATCTAAATTATCATAAAAAAATAGTTTAGGTATTTTTCCTTTAGAAGCAACATAATAATCTAATACTGTATGTTCAACATTATTTTCATCTGTAATTTTTAACTTTAAAAAACTAGTATCACAGTATTCTTTAAGTAACTCAAATTTATTTTTTTTAAGTAATATCGTAATTACTTTTAAGATTTGATTATTATAGTTTGAATCATAGTTTCCATTAATTTGAAATTTAAAATTATTATCTATTAAATGTTCTAAGATAGTTTTACCATTTATTTCTTTTAAAAGTAAATCAAAATCAAAATAATTATAATTAGAATCCCCTACACCTCTATTACTTGGTAATATTTTATTTGCAATTAAAATATCAAAAATAGTTTTACCTTCACTTAACTCTTTATCATATAAAATAGGTGAGCAAACACTTAGATATTCTAATTTATTTTTTTGATAAATTATTTTAGCTAATTCAAGATTATTAATAGTAAATTTATCTAACTTAATATTATTATCAATTAGGTATTCAATTATTTTTGTACCATCAGGGGTGTTAGTCATTAATAATTCATCCGTTATATCAAGATAACTAACTGACTTCTTATTTAGAATCCACGGAATAAAAATATCAGGATTATTATTATCACTATTTTTAGCTAAAAAACTAGTGTTTTTTTTGTTTTTTAGAATATAATCATATAAGTTATAATAACCAGGAATTTTTCTTTTATAAACATCAATACTTAATTCACTTAAATCAAAAGCACTTAATTTCTCAATTACTTCTTTAGGATTAAGACATTTTAATAAAAATTGTTCTAATTTTTTCTTATCTTGTAATTCTTTAATTTTTGCTAGTTTTCTTTCAACTACAAAGTTATATAAATCATTAAAATTCATGTTTACCTCGCTCTTCTATTATTTTTTTATATTCTTCTAATTCCTCTAATTTTTTCTTATTATTTAAGGATGAAGCTAAAAGATTATTTTTAACTTTAAAATCTCCTATATTATCCCAATTATCAGGTAAATCATAAACTCTTTTATATTTTTCTTCTAAAATAACATAAATATTAATATCTAAATTCATATTTTTTCATTCCTCTATTTCTTTAATTCTTCTTTAAAACTTAAACTTTGATAATATTCTTCTAAATAATTTATTAATTCTTGTGATGTTTCTTGTTTTAGTAATTCGATATATTTGATACCATTTGGAGATCTTCTTAAAGCAACATAATCAGCAAACATTTCGCCGAATTGTTTTCCAAATTGAATATTAGAATTATGAAAATATTCATAACTATGGAAAGATGTTGCCTTTTCTATTTTTTCATAACGTTCTTTGTTATTAATAAACAATTCATCAGTCAAATCACCGAATTTTCCACAATAATAAGCATCAAGAAAATTTACATACATTAAGAAATTTTGATTATTTTTTCTAAACATATTTCTTATAAAATAATTTTTATCAATATTCATTCTAGTTTGAACATACATTTCGATAGTTTTATCTTTATCTTCAAATTCTTTACCATGAAAATAATTATATATTAATTCTATACATACCTCATTATACTCTTCTCCGTCATTTAAAACTGATAATAGCATTTCTTCAGTTCCTAAAAATTTTTCGAACTCTTTTCTTATTTCAGCTTTATATGCTTCCATTCCACCTTTTTCTGAATTAATATATTTTATGAATTCACTTTCAAGTTCTTTTTCACTTAATAATAATTCATCAGCTAAACTTAGAAATCTATCAAACGCTTTTTTTATATCATTTTCATAATTTGAAACAGTAAATTTATTTACTGGCAAAATATCAAATGCAAATATCCTATCTTTAGGACAGCTTTTGCCATATCCTAAAAAATCAATTAAATGCCCCCATTCATGATTTAAAGCTCCTATATCTTTAATATTATTAATACTAATGCATGGGTCTGCATAGGTACCAGCTGCTTGAAAGTAAGAACCAACAGTACTATCGTATTTAAAAACAAAATTTGGATATTCTTTTTTCATCTTAATTAAAGCTTCTAAATCACTAATGGCAGCTTCTTTTGAAATTGCATAAGTTTTTTTAGATGAAGAAACTACTAAATCTAATAATTCTTTAGAACTATTGTTATCATTAAAAGTAGTATAAAAATTATTTATTAATTCTATGAATTCCGGATCATCAATCTCTAATTCACTTTCCTTATAAATATATTCTAGTACTTCATCACTCGTTTCAATTCCAAATTTTCTTTTACTATTAGTATGAGGCAATACATGTTTATATTTAGCAGCAATAATAACAATCTCATCAGGAATATAATCAAGTTTTTGCAATAACTTAACAACATCTTTATAGTAATCATAATTACTAATAATAATTTCAAAGAGTGTGATACCATCATTTGTTTTTAACAATAAATCTTTTGGTTTTTTTATTTTGGATAATAACACATCAAAGATTTCTTCATGTTGATTTAACTCCTTACCTAAGTTTATATATTCTTTTATAAAATCTATATCTAAATTTAAATTAGTTATCTTAGGCAATTTTCTTTCAGAAGCTATATAATAATATAATGCTATATGTTCAACATTATTTTCATCTTTAATCTTTAGTTTTAAAAAATTAATATCACAATATTCATTAAGTAATTCTAATTTATTTTTCTTAATTAATATTTCAATTACTTTTAAGATTTGATTTCTATAATTTTGACTATAGGAACCAGAAATTTCAAAACTCAAATTATTATCAATTAAATGCTCTAAGATAGTTTTCCCTTTTATTTCTTTTAAAAGTAAATCAAAATCTGAATAAGAATAACTATAACTACTATATATCCAATTTCCATTAATTGGTAATATTTTATTTTCAATCAAGACATCAAAGACTATTTTCCCATCTGCCAATTCTTTATCATATAAATCAGGTGAACAACCAATTAAATATTTTAATTTATTTTTTTGATAAATTATTTTAGCTAACTCAATATTATTAACAGTAAAATTATTTAACTCAATATTATTATCAATTAAGTATTCAATAATTTTTTCACCATTTGGTAGACTAGTCATCAATAATTCATCAGTTACCACAAGAAAATCAAGAGATTTTTTATATAAAATCCAAGGAATAAAAATATCAGGATCATATTTATCACTATCTTTAGCTAAAAAACTAGTATTTTTAGTTTTTAGAATATAATCATATAAGTTGTAGTAACCAGGAATTTTCCTTTTGTAAACATCAATACTTAATTCACTTAAATCAAAGGCTGTTAATTTCGCAACTACTTCTTTTGGATTAAGACATTTTAATAAATATTCTTCTAACTTTTTTTTATCTTCTTGTTCTTTAATTCTAGCTATTTTTCTTTCAGCAATAAACTTGTATAAATCATTAAAATTCATGTTTACCTCGCTCTTCTATTATTTTTTTATATTCTTCTAATTCTTCTAATTTTTTCTTATTATTTAAGGATGAAGCTAAAAGATTATTTTTAACTTTAAAATCGCCTATATTATCCCAATTATCGGGTAAATCATAAACTCTTTTATATTTTTCTTCTAAAATAACATAAATATTAATATCTAAATTCATATTTCTTTCATTCCTTTCTATTTTTTTAATACCATAACCACCTGATTTACATTATTTTTTTAAAACTTAAATTTTTATAATATTTTTCTAAATAATTTAAGTTCATGTACTTTACAATTCTCTATTATTTTTTGATATTCTTCTAATTCTTCTAATTTTTTCTTGTTATTTAAAGCTAAAGCCAAAAGATTATTTTTAACTTTAAAATCGCCTATGTTATCCCAATTATCAGGTAAATCATAAACTCTTTTATATTTTTCTTCTAAAATAACATAAATATTAATATCTAAATTCATATTTTCATTCCTTTCTATAGTCATAATTTAAAACAAAGATAATTGATTAGAATCTGGTAAGTTTTTTAAAATCTTCATCATTTTCATTTTCTCAATTAATGTTCCTGATACCTTAGCTCGTTTTTGCAAGTCTTCAATACTTAAGAAATCTTTAGTACTTCTTTCTTGAACAATTGATTTTCCAACCGTGTCACCTAAGCCATCAATAGCTCTAAAAGGTGGAATTAAAGTATTTTCTTCGGTATCTGAAATAACAAACTTTGTTGCATCAGATTTATCTAAATTGATGTTTGCAAATTTAATTCCCCTTGCGGTTGCTTCAAGAGCAATTCTTAAACTTTCTAAGATCGCTTCTTCTTTATTAGTTGCTTCAAAGCCTTTGTTTTCTAAGTCTTCAATTCGAAGCCTGATTGCATCATATCCTTTAATCATAGTTTCAATATCAAAGTCAGTTGCTCTTATCGAAAAGAAAGTTGCATAGTAGTTAATTGGTTGGTAAACCTTGAACCAAGCAATTCGCATAGCACTCATAACGTAGGCACAAGCATGGGCTTTTGGGAACATATACTGAATTTTATGGCAAGATTCAATATACCAATCAGGAATATTATTATCTTCCATAACTTTTTTCCATTCAAGCCATTTCTCTGGTTCCTTTTTAGCTTTTCCTTTTCTTACAAATTCCATGATTTTAAAAGCATCTTTAGGTTTTAAACCATGATTTTTTAGATAAACCATAATGTCATCACGGCACCCTATTACTTCTTTAAATTCACAGACATGGTTATCGATTAAATCTTCAGCATTTCCGTTCCAAACATCAGTTCCATGAGATAGTCCTGATACTTTTACAAGTTCACCGAAAGTTTTGGGTTTTGCTTTTACAAGCATGTTAATAACAAAGTTTGTACCCATTTCGGGAAGTCCAAGGGTTCCGGTTTCACATTTTATTTGCTCAGTTGTAACCCCAAGAGCTTCAGGACTTGTTAATAAACTAAGGATTTTAGGATCACTCATTGGAAGTGTCGTTACATCTATTCCTGATAAATCTTGAAGCATTCTTAAAATGGTCGGATCATCGTGACCTAGTATATCAAGTTTTAAAACATCTTGATCGATTGCATGATAATCAAAGTGAGTGGTTCGCCAAACAGAATTCACGTCTTCTGCAGGATACTGGAATGGAGTGAAGTCAAACACGTCCATGTAAGATGGGATAACAACAATTCCACCTGGGTGTTGACCGGTTGTTCTTTTAACTCCCGTGCAGCCAATGGCTAGTCTTTCAATTTCTGCTGTATGAACATCCATGATTCCCCTATCTTCAAAATAACCTCTTACAAATCCATAAGCTGTTTTATCAGCAACGGTACCAATCGTTCCAGCTCGATAAACATTATCTTCTCCAAATATTACTTTGGTGTAGGCGTGAGCACTGGCTTGATTGTCACCTGAGAAATTTAAATCAATATCTGGAACTTTATCAGCATTAAAACCTAGGAAAGTTGCAAATGGCATATCTTGCCCTTCTTTTGACATCGGAATATGGCAATTAGGACAATCTTTATCTGGTAAATCATAACCACTTGCTGAATAATTAATTGATAAAGGGTTACCATCGTCATCATTAAATAAACTTAAATGACATTTTTTACATAAGTAATGGGCAGGAAGGGGATTAACTTCAGTTATTCCCATCATCGTTGCAACAAATGATGAACCAACAGAGCCCCGAGATCCTACTAGATATCCTTCATCATTAGAGTGTTTAACAAGTTTTTGAGCAATTAAGTAAATTACGTCAAACCCTCCACCTATAATTCCTCCAAGTTGTTTTTTAGTTTCATGGTCTAAGTAATCATTATCGGTTATTTTTTCAGGTTCACTTTCTTTTAAACTTTCAATAAGTTCATTTTTAGTTAATTCAAATACTTTATCGTATCCATCTTTAACAACACTTGACAATTCACTTTGAAATACCTTATCAATTTCTTCATCATTAAAGTTCGGGTTTTCTTTTTTTATTTTATTTTTAACTAAACTTAAGATTCTATCACCATATAACTCTTGGGCAATCCTCTCTTCAATATTTCTTGGAAGAGGGTCACCATACATACTATGGGCTTTCGTATAAACCATGCTGTACACATCTTCCCTCGAATTTGGAATTCTTGGTGAAAATGGAATTCCTCCAGTATCAATGATAACTTCAACTTCTTCTATTAAATCAGCAATCTTATTAGTATTATCAATAACAATTTCTTCTCTTAAATCTTTATCTAAAAAATTAAAATCATTAAGCATCTCAGTAGTTGTTCTAAAATGTTGACTGGGAATTTCTTTGATATCTCGTTTTGCAAGAGGATGTAATCCTCCTCCTGGTAATTTTTGATTGATAATAATCTCACGATAAATTTTATCTTCTCGTCTTAAATGGTGAACATCACCTGTTGCAACAATATATTTTCCAGCTTCTTTAGTTAAACGAATAATTTTTTTAATATTATCAATTAATTCATCCTCATCTTTAAAGTCACCAGTTTGAATTAAATGATTATAACATTCTGGTGGTTGCACTTCAACATAATCATAAAAACCAATTATATCTCGAAGTTCTTCATCTGTTTTACTTCTAGCTTCTGTAAACACTTCAGACTCATAGCAACCACTTCCAACTAAGATACCTTCTCTTAATTCTTCAACTTCACTTCTTAAAATTCGAGCGGTTTTATAGAAATGTTTTGTGTTGGCAATTGAAATAATTTTAAATAAGTTCTTTAAACCTTTTTTATTTTGAACGAGCATATTAACGTGATATGACCGACCAAATTTATGAATTTCATTTTTATCAATTAATTTATCTAAATCGGAAATCTTTAAAATATTAATTCGTTCAAGTTTTTTCATCATTTTGTCAAATACTAACCCGGTTGCTAAAGCATCATAATCGCCTCGATGATGTGACTCTTCATCAAATTCAACATTGTAACGTTTAGTAATTGCTGATAAGCCGTGTCTCGTTTGGTCTTGATCTAACACTCGTGATAAAGCTAAAGTATCAATAACCGGATTTTTATATTCTCCTAAATTATATTTTTGATAACACATTTCAATAAATGAAGTATCAAACTTAGCATTGTGAGCAACCATGACTAAATCACCAGTCCACTCTAAGAATTCTCGAACTGCTACTTCTTCATTTGGACAATCTTCAACCATTTCATTCGTGATGCTAGTAACATTGGTAATCCTTTCAGGAATTGGTTTTGGTGGTTTAATTAATCTATCAAATTTATCGATTATCTCACCATTTTTTAGTTTAACAGCACCAATTTCAATAATAGAGTCGCCTCCGGCCGCATTAAATCCGGTTGTTTCAAGGTCAAATACAACATATTCATTTTCAAGTAAAATGGTATCATTACTTCTTCTTACAATTTCAACATTATCATCAACGATTGTAAGTTCCGTGCCATAGATAACTTTAAAATGGTCTTCTTTAGGTTTACCTTTGTTGTACTCCACTATCATATTATAAGCATTAGGGAAGGCTTGGCATCCAGAGTGATCCGTGATAGCAATTGCTTTATGACCCCATTTAATTGCTTGAGCGATTGAATCAACTCCGTGCTTTGAAACTCCAACTACCCCGTCCATCGCACTCATCATGGTATGTGAATGAAGTTCAACCCGTTTTCGTTCCGCATCATCAATAACCTCTTCTTTTTTATGCTCTGATTTATTAATAGCTCGAACATTAAAAACTATTTCATTGTTTGCATATTGATCTCTTTTAGTATACCCCTTAAATTTAAACCAAGTTCCATTTTTTAAGATTTTAACTAATCGTTCTAACTCTTCACTTTCTGTTAAAAAGATTTTAGCATACATAGAATCAGTATAATCAGTTATCTTTAAAGTAATAATTTTAAAATTACTTTTACTTGATTCAAAGACACTACTTCCAAATACTTCACATTCAACTATTAAATCATTGTCTTCTGAAACAATATTCTTTAAGTTTACACTTTCTCCTTCAATAATATCTCCATAATAAACATTTGGATCGTCTACTGTCACAACCTTCTTTTGTCTTGGTGTAAATTTCTTAACCTCCCCTTCTTCATGATAACTTGTTTTAGGAGTTAATTTAATCTTATCAATATCTTTAATACTTTCATTAATTAAACTTTGAACACCAATCCTTTCATATTCATCTTGAAATATATATAAAGGAGCATAACTTAAACTCTCTAAATTAGTATTTATTTCTTTTAAATACTCATTTAATTGTACCTCTTCTCCATGATTATAAACAACAATATAATTGTTGTTTTCCCCGTTTACCTTTAATCTATCATTAAAATAAGAGATATATTTTGGTAAAAAATATTTAAAATAATCTTCTAAATATAAAGATTTATCTCCTAAATTTTTGATATTAATAAAAACATTAGAATTAAAATATTCCTTTGTTTTTTCTAATAATCCTTTAAAACTTTCTAAATCAAGCATCGTACTTGCTTCTAAAAATAAATTAATTAAATTCTTTTTACTATTAATTTTAACTTTAATAAGTTTCAAATCTTGATAATTTGTATATTTATCTTGATTCATATGAATCATATCTAAAAATTTTTCAAATGTAGTTTCCATAAATACCTCATATTACTTCTATTTCTTCTTCTTGTTCAATTTTTAAAACATTACCAAGTTTTAAAATATGTTTATTATTTTTAATACAAAAATCAATAAATTTAGTTAAATTCATTTTTTTCATATTTTTATCAATTGGGTAATAGTCAATATCAAAAGCAATTTTATCTTCAATCATTCTATTTAACATATCTTCTTTATTATCATTTCCTAAATACATTAACCAAAATGGATAAATTTGTCTTTTAATAATTTTTAGAGTTGGATTTCCTATATCATATGTTATAGTATTTGTTAATTGTTTACTTATTTCATTTATAACGGCAAGTTCGATAATAGAATCAATTATTTCTTTGTAGTCATTGTTATAGCCTTCATATAACCCTTTTACAATAGTTAGAATTAAAACTGTTATAGCATCATATTTATCTTTATCACTGCCCCAGATTAAACTTCCGGTTGCTTTATTGTATTCGATACATTCCATCCTTGGATGAATCACATAAACAGGGTAAGTTTCTTTTAAATCTAATTTTAATACTTCCATACAACATTTTTTAAGTACTTTGCTATTATTATCAAATAGTTTTATAAGATGCATTTTATGTTTATTACTTTCTTTTTTTAAAGATTTAAAAACATCACTTTCAAAGACTTCATTATAAATAGTATCATTATCAGGAATAAAGTCTTTTCCATATTTAATTATTTCTTGTTTATCTTTATAACAAAAATTATATTCTTTTTTATACTTACTCCACAAACTTTTCCGTAATTTATCTATTTCTTTAGATAAACTAGCACTATATAATAAATACCATGCAAGTAAATAATCATTAACATAAAATTCTAAATTCATATTATCAACTACCTTCTTTTATATAACCATAATAACATAAATTAAATTTAAAATAAAGGTTTGTTGACATATTTTTATATTTTTTTCTATCTTGTAATACCTGATGCCTCTAATATTTTATCTTGCAAGCTAAACATGATTTTCTCATCATCCTCCCTCGTATGATCATACCCAAGTAAATGGAGCATTCCATGAACTGCTAAAAAGCAAAGTTCGCGAATTTCACTATGACCATATTCTTTGGCTTGACTATGAATTCTATCAGCTGAAATATAAATATCTCCTAAAACTCGGGTCTTAGGATTAAAAGTTTTATCATCTTCTAAAGCAAAACTAATAACATCAGTTTCCATATCTTTATCCCGATAAGTTTTATTAAGTTCATGAATATAATCTTTTGAAACAATAATAACATTAAATTCTACTTTATTTATATTTAATATTTTTAAAATATTTTTTAAAACTTTTAAAACTATTTTAAACTCCTCATCAAAATTTTCTTCTGTTTCATTAAATAAACCTATTTTCATAACTACCTCACATTACTATATATAAAATTGCAATTATCCCAATTATAATTGCTGCTATTAATAAAGTCCCCATTGTCCTTTTAGACATATTCTCTGTTATTTTATCAAGTATTTTGTATATAAAATAACCAAGCATACCACCTATTAAATTGAGTAAGATATCATCAACATCAAAACATCTTCCAATTAATAATTGCACAGTCTCAATTGAAATTGAAACAATTAAAATAAGCAGAGCTGCTAGTCTTTTTTTATCTAATTTTAAATAATAAGATACAAAGAAACCATAAGGCATGAATAATAAAATATTACCAATAATATTTTTATAAAATAATCTTGAACCAAAGGAATATCTTGTTAATTCTTTAAATGGAATAAAATTGTTTCCATAAGAAATAACATCCTGATAGGTTACAACTTGGAAAAACATTAAGATATAAATTACAAAGATTAAAGTTAATATTTCTTCATATAATACAAACTTAGGTTTATACTTAATTAAATAAGTAATTCGAAGCGATATAATTGCAATAACTGAAACTGTAACTATGGGCCAAGTTAAATGCATAACTTCTAATAAATTATTTGCTAAATTTACCATTTTATTCTCCTTCTTTAGTTATATCATCTAGTTTTTTATTAATTTCTATAGTATCCGTAATGTTTTCATAGACTTTGAAGAAAACATCTACATCTATTGTACTATTATTTACGATAATTTTCAATTTTTTTTGTGATAAAATCTTCGAATCTTTTGGTAATTTAGCAAGTATCTTACTTCTTGCAAGTTTAACTGCTTCTTCGCACGCTTCATCAACTGTATAAATATTATCTTCATCAATTACTTCAAAGACTTTTTCAAAACTTAATTTAAGAGGTAAAAATTGATGTTTAAAGATATTAGTTTCTTTTATTTCTTCATTTTTATAAGGAGTTTTATCAAATAAATTATATTTTTTAGTAAATAAGGTTAATCCAAATCTTGTTTTAGTCTTCCCTGTATATTTCTTTTCTTGATAAGCAATTGGGTAGGAAACATGAACATTATACCAAGTTTCACCATAAATAACTGCATCGGCTCTAACTAAATCGACAACTTCATCTTTATGAGTAATCTCACCACTTACTATAACATCTCCTTTTTTTACATAATCATTTAATTTTTTTACAATACTTCCATTCCTTGCTTCAATTGATAAAATAATTGCATTTTTTAAAGCGACAATATTTCTAGGCTTAGTATCTGTATCTTCTTTATTTATAATTCTTTTTTCAACTTCAACTATATATTTACTCCCTACTCTTGTTATTTCTAACCATTCTAATTTATCTTTATTATTATTTAAAATATCTTTTTTAATACTTTCTTTATCTTCATAACTTTTAACAAACTTATATAAACTAATTCCTCTACTATTTAATTCTTCTTTTAATAACTCTCTAATCTCTTTATCTTCTGTTTTAATATCAATTTGAAAAATAATATTAGATAAAAATATAATTAAACTAATTCCTAAGATCACCATAATAAAAAAAGGATAATGTTTTTTTAATATATATTTATATTTAATTAATCCTTTATATCCAACAAACTCTATATTATATATCTTCTTTAATTTATTTAACTTTTGATAATTATCAGAATCTAAATAAAGTAAATAATAATTGTTTTCTTTTTTTATTTTATTTATATAAATGTGATAACTAAGTAATCTTTTAAAATATTTTTCTTCTATTTTAATTATATAAGTATTTTTCATTATTCACCTACAATTCAATTGTTTTAATTTCTCCCTTAATTAGAACTTCCGAATCAAGTAATTTAAGAAGTGTTAATTCGCATCCTTTAATAACTATTTGTTTGTTATCCTTAGAAAGAATTATCTCATCATCAGTTAAAAGAATTATTTCATCATATAAAGTAACATCTAACATATCATTTTTATAATGAAGTTCTAAACCACTTGGATTTAAATATTCTCTTATTTTTTTCATATCTAATATATTTTATTAAAATTAGCAAGTTTTTAGAACATTTGAAGTAATTTTATGTTATACTATTAACTCAAAGGAGGAATTTATGAATAGAGATTTATATATTGATTGTGATGGAGTTATTTACGATAGTGTTAAAGAAGCTTTTTTAGAAATGAAAAGTTTAGGAATTGATACTACTAATCAGGATCAAATAACTGAATATTTTAGAAATTGTAATTGGGAAAAACTACTTAGAGATGCAAATATTCTTAATGATAGTATTAATAAAATTAATAAATTGGTAGATAGTTGGATGTTTTTAAGTATTCACGTTTTAACCCATGTTTCATCTTTTTATGAAGCAATTTATAAAACGGAACTTTTAGAGCCCCAAATGAATAGAGTTGATGTTATTACTCTCCCTTTAGGCTATGCTAAAGAAAAAGTTGTTAATCCAGTTGACAATATTTTAGTTGATGATTCACTTAGTAAAGTTAAAGCTTGGATTAAAGCCGGAGGAATTGGAGTTTTATTTAGAAGTGATGTTCAAGGAATTATTACTCCATTTGAAATTTCAGATGACCAAGACTACTTTATTATAAATGATTTATATGATTTATTAAAAGTTCAACATATTTTAAATACTCCTAAGCCTAAAACAAAAACTTATAATTAAAATTACTTAATTTAAGGAACTAAGTAATTTTTTTATTAAATATTTTTTTCAATTATTTTAGAATTAATTAATTTTTTTAATATCTTTCTCTTTTTATGATTTAAAGTATCTCTGAAGAATTCAATTTCAACCGTTTGCCAAATTAAAACCCAACCTCCAATTAGAAATAATTCTTCAATTAAAGCTCTATCATTAAAAATTCTTGATATAATAAGCATTAAAACACCAATAAAAAAATAAACAACTTGCATTTTATTATTATGATAATGTTCATTTAACTCTTCTTGATATTTAGTTTTTAAACTAGTTCTTAAAATACTTTCTAATTTAATATCAATTGCTTTATTTAAAACTATTTCAACTTCATCATTATCTAAGATATCTTTTGAATTATCTAAAATATAATTGATTAAATCACGGGATACTAAATCTTTATTATATTTTTCAAAAAAATCATTGATATCTAAAATATCAGCTTCTATTCTTTTTTTCATTTTTCTCCAATCTTTTTAATCTTTATATCTTCAATTATGGTGTCTATACTAATTGCATCTTCAAGACTTTTTTCTTTAGAAATAATATAGATATAGCATAAGTTTTTATAGTCAATATCTTTTTCTAATTTGTAACAATAATTATTAAATTTAATTATATAATAATATCCCAAATCAGATTTTTTAGGAGCCATATTAGCATTTTCAGCCAAAAATTCTGTATAAGTATATATGGTTTCTAATAATATATAATTAGTTTCAAAGATATCTTCATAAAATGATGACTTTAAAGTTTGATATTTATTTAATATATTCTCTAGCCATTCTAAATCTTCTTTTTTAATTCTCATAGTAACCTCACTTTCTATATTATTTATTATACCTTTAATCTCTTAAGAAAACAAGTTAAAAATAAAAGAACTAGTTATTTAACTAATTCTATTATTACTGTTAGGGCGCCATCGCCACGTCTTTCATTAAGTTTTAAAATTCTTGTATAGCCACCATTTCTTGTTTCATAACGTTTTGCTAAATCATCAAATACTTTTTTTACACACTCGGTATCATTATGAAGGAAAGCTAGTGCTAATCTTCTTGAAACTAAGTCGCCACGTTTTCCATAAGTTATCATCTTATCAACAAACTTACGAACTTCTTTAGCTCTAGTTTCAGTAGTTTCAATTCTTTCATTCATGATAACATCTTTTGTTAAATTTGCAAGCATGCTTTTTCTATGTTTGTTATCACGACCTAATTTTCTATATGCCATATCTTTTCCCTCCTAATCTTCATCACGTAAACTTAATCCCATATCTTTGATTTTGTCTAATACTTCTTTCATAGATTTCTTTCCTAAGTTACGTATTTTCATAAAGTCACTTTGTTTTTTATCAACTAAATCTTTTAATGTTTTAATGTTAGCCCGTTTTAAACAATTGAAAGTTCTAACTGAGAAATCTAAATCTTCAATAGCTGTTTCTAACTCTTTAGACTTAGTATCTTCAGTTTTTTCAATCATTAAGCCAGTCATATCTAAAACATTATCCATATCTGCTAATACATTAAAGTGAGCTATTAATATTTGTGAAGCCAAACTAAGTGCTTCTTGTGGTTTCATACTACCATTAGTCCAAACATTTAAAATTAATTTATCATAATTTTCATTTTGACCAACACGTGCATTATCAACCTCATAAGATACTCTTTCAATTGGTGAATAAAGTGAGTCGACTGCAATCGTTCCAACTTTTTTGATATCAAGAAGTTTTTTATTTTCTTCACTTCTTACATATCCTCTGCCATTTGAAACTGTCATTTCCATAACTAGGTGTGCTCCACGACTAAGTGTTGCAATTAAAAGGTCAGGATTAACAACTTCAAGGTCAGGATCAACTATAAAGTCTCCAGCATGAACTTCTAATTCATCCTCATTACATTCAATATCAAGATGCATAAATTTCATTTCATCAGAGTTATTGTGAACAACAACATTTTTTAAATTAAGAATAATTGTTGTTACGTCTTCACGAACGCCATTGATAGTTTGGAATTCATGTTGAACTCCTTCTATCTTAACACTTGATATTGCACTTCCAGGAAGACTAGATAGTAATACTCTTCTTAAAGCATTACCGATAGTATTCCCAAATCCTCTTTCAAGAGGTTCTAACTCAAATCTTCCATAATTATTATTTTCAATATAATCTGTTACCTTATAACTTGGTTTTTCAAAAGGTCTTTCAAAATTAGCCATTCTTATCCTCCTTTATTAACCACGTGGACGTTTTGGTGGACGACATCCATTATGTGGAATTGGTGTTACATCACTAATTGATGTAATCTCAAGTCCTGCTGTTTGTAGTGAACGAATTGCGGTTTCTCTTCCAGGTCCAAGTCCTTTAACCCAAACTTCTACTTTCCGCATACCAGCATCAAATGCTTTTTTGCCAGCAGCTTCACTTGCAAGTCCAGCTGCAAATGGTGTTGATTTCTTGCTACCTTTAAATCCGATTGCTCCAGCACTTGCCCAAGCAATTGCATTTCCATCTTTATCAGATAAAGTAACAATTGTATTATTGAATGTTGCATGAATATGTGCTATTCCTTCAGGTACATTCTTTTTAACTTTTCTCTTTCTTTGTTTATAAGCCATAGTTTACCTCCTTTTTTAAATTAATATTAAACTATTTTTTCTTATTTGCAATAGTCTTGCCTTTACCTTTACGAGTCCGAGCATTACGATTTGTTCTTTGACCTCTTACTGGTAATCCTTTTTTATGACGAATTCCTTGATATGAATTAATTTCCATTTTGGTCTTAATATTCATATTAACTTCCCGTCTTAAATCACCTTCTGTTAAATGAAGATTAATTTCATCTCTTAATCTATTTAACTCTTCAGTTGTTAAATCTTTTGCTTTCTTTGTAGGTTCAACTTTTGCATTCTCGCAAATTGTTTTAGCGAGATTTCTTCCAATACCATAAATATAAGTTAATGATATAACGATATGTTTATCATTAGGTATATCTACACCCTTAAT
>CANRIE010000086.1 GCA_947630585.1 uncultured Bacilli bacterium
ACAATTTAAGAAGATTAATTAGTGTAAAGTTAAACGATGACTAAAATATGAAAAAGGGGGTTTTGTCGCCACCCCCTTTACAATTATAATAGATATAATTATTAACATTTAATCCTGAATATCTGTATTCTCTTATTGTCCCACTACTTAATGTTTCATTATATAAAGTTCCATTTGTATTAATTGCAACTAAGCCACCTCCAAAACTACTTGAATTTGCAATTGCATATGGAACTACTTTTTCTTTTATCACTTCAGTTGCTAGCGGTCCTTTAACAGGCATCTTATCTAAAGTAGTTATTTTTAATTTAACTCCGGTTTTAACATTCTTTTCAAAATAAGCATAACTATAATTTCTAATTGTTAGAATTATATTATTTATACTTAATATTCCTAGTACTAATACTATTACTTTACAAATTCTTCTTTTTCTTTCATAACTATTCATAAATTTTTCCTCCTTTTAAACACAAAAAACGACATAAGAGTATAGTAATAACACTATACTTTTATGTCGTATTTATAGTTATTTTATAATTTTTATTTTGTGATAATTTTAGTACGCCCCCCCCGTCGTTAACTTATAGTCAACGTATTTAATTGATACATTTTTAATATTTAGCATGAGGGTCACTCCTTTCTTATTTTCTAATTAATCATATCATGATTAATTGACTTTATCAATACCCTATTTTTAAGATTTGACATTTATTTACTAATTACTTAAGGAAATAATTTTAAGATATTTTCAAATATTTCGATTATATTTAATTTAGTAAAATAAATAATTAAGAAGCTAGCCATAATAAAAGGTCCAAACGGAATTACATGTTCCTTATTTTTCATTAAAAGAAAGAAAGCAACTGGTAAAGCAATAAAACTAGCTAAGAAAATAACCATAATCGATAAAAGTGGATCTAAAGTTAAACCAACTAAAAACATAAGTTTAATATCGGCTCCACCCATACTTTCTTTTTTAAATAATTTATTACCTAGTAACATAATTAAATACATAAGTAAGAATGCAAATACACCATATCCTATTTGAATTAAGCCATCAACTAGACCATTATTTAGAAAATTAATAATAATAATTATAATACTGGGGATTACTATAAATCTATCAGGAATTAATAAGTAAGATAAGTCTGATACTATCACTAAAGTAAAAGTACTAACTAAGGTTAGGGCAATAATTAAATCTAGGGAAAAACCAAAAGAATGATAAGAAACCATGAATAATAATCCCGTTGCAAGTTCTGAAAAAGGGTAAAAATATGATAATTTCGCATGACAATTCCTGCATTTACCCTTTTGCATGATAAATGATACTAAAGGTATTAATTCATACCATTTTAAAACATGAGCACAATTTTCACAATGACTCCTTGGTTTATTTATAGATTCCCCTTTTGGTATTCTCATACTGCAAACATTAAAGAAAGAACCAAAACAAAGACCAAAGATAAAGAAACTAATATATGTAAGTATTTCCATAACGCCTCTACTCAATTGAACTATATAAATCAAACATTGGCATGATAATTGAAATTAAAATTATTCCAACTACAAATGTTAACATAACAATCATTAAAGGTTCAACTAAACTTTTAATTTGTTTTGTTGAATTTTGATATAAGTTTTCATAATAATCAGCAACTTTTTCCATCATAGTTCCAAGTTTACCAGTTGATTCTCCTGTTACAATCATTTCATAAGCAACAATTGGTATATAAGGATTATCTTTAAATGCATCAGATATTTTACCACCCTTATTTAGGTTTTTAACCGTTTTAACAATTATTCTTTTATATATTTCATTATCAGATACTTTAATTAAAACATCCATACTATCAGTTATAAATACTCCGTGATTCAAAAGAGATGCAAACGTCTTAGCAAACATTGATACTTCACTATACATAATAATGTTTTTAACAACTGGTATTTTTAAAAATATATATTGCATTACAAATTTAAATTGAGGAACATTTCGATATAAGAATAAATAAGTTACTAAAAGCATTATTAATATAATAATCATTTCAAGCAAATTATTCTGAACAAAATTACTAAAAGCCATAGTCATAATTGTAATTGCTGGTAATTCAGCTCCCCAATCAGCAAACATATCAACATAGGTTGGAACAATAAACTCTAAAACGAAAATAATTACAGCAACGGCTAATAATAAAACTATTGTTGGATATGTTAAAGCACTTCGTAATTCTTTTTTAGTTTTATCTATTTCTTCATAGTAATTCGCCATATCATCAAGAATAGCTGGTAAATCTCCTGTTAATTCAGCTGATTTTACCATATTAACAAGTAATTTAGGAAATACTTTAGGTTGTTTAGCTAAAGCTTCTGATAAACTCTCCCCAGCAAGTAAATCATATACAACCATATTATAAATCTTTTTAATAGCAGGTTTTACAGCTTGTTTAGCTAAAATTCGGTATGACTCAATTAAAGAAATACCAGCTTTTAAATAAGTTGAAACTTGAGTTAAGGCAAATGACATCTCACCAACTTTAATTGGAGAAAAGATTGTAATATCAATATTTAAAGATCCTTTTGCTATTTCATTTACTTCAATAACATCATAACCTTCATTAATCAAAAAGTTTTTAGCTTGTTCTTTATTATAGGCATCAAAATTTCCTGTTACTATTCTTCCTTTTTTGTCTTTATATTTGTAAGTAAAGGGAACTTTTTGCATTTCAGCAACTGCATTGCTAGCTTCTTCTAGTCTACTTGCATTCTTCTTAACATCTTTAAATAAATCTTCTTCAATGAATAAACTTTTTATTTTATCCTTTTTACCAGTTAGAACATAAATTAAGGAAACTAACCCTTTATAAGCATAAGTAAAAATATTATCCTTAGTTATCATATAATCCCTCTATTCTTTAATAATCTTATCATAATATTTCTAAATTTACAATTAACTATTTACATTTTGATTATTTTTTAATATTTTAAAATAATTAGTTTTTAAAACTTGGTCATTCTTTTTAATTAAATTATTTATTTTTTCACTCATTAAATTAATATAATCAGGGGTTGCATTCAAACCTTTTATAATCTCACCATTTGCATTAACATATCTTTTTCCATCCCACCAAGAAAAATCATTAAAGAAAACATAACCGGAATACCCATCATCTAAGGCATCCTCTCCAACATAGTAATTAGGATGATTATATAAATTAAATAAATTAAGTAAAGTTGGTAAGATATTTAATTGACTTGTTGTTTTCTTGATTTCTTTATATTTAAGATCACTACTGAAGATAAAGAAATCTGTGTTATTAATTAAGTTAGTCTCAGTATCTTTATATTCACTTAAAATATTTTTATCTGTTATTGTATAAACATAATGATCGGCATAAACTGCTATAACTGTATTATCATATAAACCTTTTTCTTTTAAATTTTCAATTAGTAAACCTATCATATTATCAGTTTCATGAGCTTGAATTTTTAAACAATCAAGTTCGGTTGGTTGATACTCAGGGTCATTTATCTCTTCTTCTGTCAGTAACATATTACATACTCCCCTGTTTTTCGTAAATGGAGTATGAGCAGAATATGTAATAATGTAAGAAACAAAGTTTTTATTTAAGGGATTTTCCATATTAAATATTTTAGCATTAAATTCTTCATTTAAAATAAGCTCTCTATCTAATTGATAAGCTTTGCTATCTTTATACATTTCCATATCTTTAAGGCCATTATAGGAATTATAACCAAAGTTTTTATAGTTAACTCCTCTTGAATAATATTCACTTGAATTCATATGAAAAGCATTTACTGTATAACCGATACTTTTAAATAAGTTTGGAAGCGAATAATCAAAATTGTTTTTACTAAATGTATAGGCATTTTGATTATACGTGTAAGGTGTTGCATATCCAGTATTTACCATAAATTCAGAATTAAAGGTTGATCCTCCCCCATTTACAAATGAATAATGATCTTTAAAATCAATTGAGTGCTTTCGAAGTTGATTAAGGTTAGGCATAATTTCTTCATTAGTTAAAAACTTATCAATACTTTCAAGTTGTAATAAAATTAAGTTTTTGCCTTCAAATAACCCTGTATAATCATTTTGATGAATGCTCTCATCTGGCGTAAATATATCATTTAAAAAAGCTAAACTTTCTTCATCACCTTTATCAGTAGTTCTTATAAAATTAATATAAAAATTTCTCAAATTGTATTCAAATAAACCAACTAATTGCATACTTTTATTGTTATCATTAAAGGCATTATAAACATTTCTTTTATTTCCCCAGGCATTCCATTCTAACTCTTTTGTTGCTTGGCCAAAAGTAAGTGGATATACGGAATGTAAAACAATAAACATAATTATAACAATCAAGCTATTTCTTACATTACTTTTTTTATTTTGATTAAAGTTTTTATAAGTTAAAACCATAAATACAATACTAATAAGCATTACCAAATACATCCAAGGTCTAATGTCTTTTAAAGTATCAAGTAAATACGAACTTCCTTCACTTGCAGCACTTAAAACAGAAAAATCAAAGAATATCTTGAAATATACATAATATAGATTATGAACTAAAAACATGACAAATGAAAATCCAAAGAATAACCCATAGATTAATTTACCATAAATATTTTTTAAATTTTTAGCTAAGAATATAATTAATAATATCCAAAGAATTGAAAATAAATTAGCTTCATATCCTAAATAATCAATAAATCCAATTGAGTTAGTTGCCATTCTTGTTGATATATCTAATATAAATAAGGATATAAACATAAAAATATACATTTTACTTTGAGCAAAAAATTCTTGTATTATTTTAACTACTTCTTTTGCTTTTTCTCGATAAGGAAAATTTTTAATTTTATTAACTAGTGCTTTTATATTCATAGCTCAAACTCCAATCTAGCATAATTATAACATAAAAACTTAAATATAAATAAAAAAAATGAAAAAAATTGACATTTTTATGTAAATTAATCCTTTTATACGACATTACTATTTATTTTTTTTCTAACAAGTGATAAAATGATTATGAAATTAAGTTCTTAGGAGTAGTATGAAAAAAGTAGTAATTATAATGATTTGTATTTTAATAATTATACCTATCATGTATATATTTTTATTGAAAGAAGATAAAGTTCCCATTTTAACTTATCATAATATTGTCAAAGGAAATATCAGTGATGATTCAGTCGATATAAGTAAGAAAAAGTTTGAAAAACAAATTAGGTATCTTCATAATCATGGTTATAAATCAATGTCAATGGATGAATTTTACAAATGGAAAAGACATAAAAGACATTCACGAAAAAAGAATGTTTTAATTACTTTTGATGATGGTTGGGATAGCTTTTATAATGAGGCTCTTCCAATTTTAGAAAAGTATAATATGAAGGCAGCTATTTTTGTAATTTGGGGATCATCAGAAGCTTCTTCTTTAAAGAAAAATCATTATTTGACGTTAGAAGAAATAAATGATATTCGTAAGAATCATCCTAATATTGATGTTTTATCACATTCCTACGGATTACATTTCAAAAATGAGGCCAAAAGCAATGATTATAATTTATATAAAAGTGATATGGAAAGAGTTAAAAAAGTATCTAAAAAAGATATTAAATACTATGCTTATCCTTATGGATATCGTAATAAGAACTATATTAAAGCTTTAAAGGATAGTAACTATAAATTAGCATTTACATTCGGTCCTTATGACTTTGCATCTTTTAGTGATAATGATTATGAAATTCCACGTATTGGTGTTTATGAATCAACTGATGATACAAAATTAAAACTTAAATTATTTTTAGAAATGTAAAAAAAAATAGGCAATCACCTATTTTTATTTATGACTTGCTTTTCTTCTTAGTTCAGCATTTAAGATTTTTTTTCTTAATCTAAAACCAACTGGAGTTACTTCAACAAGTTCATCATTATTAATATAATCAAGAGCAATTTCTAAAGACATAACTCGAGGGCGTTTTAATACAACTGTATGATCACTTCCGGCAGCTCTTGTATTAGTTAGATTTTTACCCTTAACAACATTAACAGCAATATCGTCATCATGATTATGCTCTCCAACAATCATTCCCTCATAAACTTCTACACCGGGTTCAACAAACATAACGCCTCTCTCTTCAAGTTGGCCTAAAGCATAAGCTGTTGTTTTACCGCTTTCCATAGAAACTAAAACTCCAAGTTTTCTCTCGCCAACATTGTTACCTACCATTTCACGATATTCTTTAAAAGTATGGTTCATAATTCCATAACCTTTGGTAATTGTCATAAACTCCGTCATAAATCCAATTAATCCCCGGGATGGAATTGTATAATTAAGTCTTGTTGTCTCTCCTAAATTTTGCATATTATCTAAATTAGCAAATCTATTTCCTAAAGATTCGATTACTCCACCTACATAGTCATTATTAACATCAATTTGTAACTCTTCAAATGGTTCACATTTCTTACCATCAATTTCTTTTATAATTACTTGAGGTTTAGATACTTGAAGTTCAAAACCTTCTCTTCGCATATTTTCAATTAAAATTGATAAATGTAATTCACCTCTTCCTTTAACAAGGAAGCTTTCTTGATCATATGGTGTAACTTTTAAACTTACATCTCGTTCGGTTTCTTTCTTTAATCTTTCTTCAATCTTTCGAACTGTTAATAGTTTTCCTTCCCGTCCTGCAAAAGGTGAAGTATTAACACCAAATGTCATTTCAAGAGTTGGCTCATCAATTCTTAAAGTTGGTAATGCTTCTTCACATCCAGGATTACAGATAGTTTCTCCAACATTAATATCAGGTAGTCCTGCAATAGCTACAATATCTCCAGCTTTAGCTTCCGTAATTTCAATTCTTTTTAAGCCGTGATAACCAAACATTTTTTGGATACGAAATTGCTTTTTACTGCCATCAAGACGCATACAAACAACATTCTCGCCAACTTTCATAGACCCACGTTTAATAACACCAATTCCAATTCTTCCAACAAAATCATTATAGTCAAGTAAAGCTGGTTGAAATTGTAACGTTCCATTCGGATCCCCTGCTGGCTCTTTAATATTTTCAACAATTGTATCAAGTAAAGGTTCCATAGTTTCTTTTTGAGTTTTAGGGTCAGGATCTAAGCTTGACGTTCCTAAAACGGCACTTGTATAAACTACTGGAAAATCTAATTGGTCAACATCGGCTCCAAGTTCAATAAATAAATCCATAACTTCATCAACTACTTCTTTAGGACGAGCTGATTCTTTATCAATCTTGTTAACAACTACAATTGGAGTTACTTTAGCTTCTAAGGCTTTTTTTAAAACAAACCTTGTTTGGGGCATCGTTCCCTCATAAGCATCAACAACTAATAATACTCCATCAACCATATTCATGATTCTTTCAACTTCTCCTGAAAAGTCAGCATGACCAGGAGTATCTAAAATATTAATTTTTAAACCTTTATAATCAAGCGATGTCGTTTTAGCTAAAATTGTAATTCCCCTCTCTTTTTCTAAATCATTTGAATCCATTGACACTACTTCTTCATTATCTCTAAATGTACCACTGGCAAGCAACATTTTGTCAACTAATGTTGTCTTGCCGTGGTCGACATGCGCGATTATGGCAATATTTCTGATATTTTTCATATATATACACACTTCCCTCTAACAAACTCAAATATTATAACATATTTTTTAGTAACTTGACAATAGTTTTAGAGAATTTTGTGTATTTATATATTTAATATTGCAGAATATCTACTTCATAGGATAATTTTTATCCTCCATAGACCAAATTCCGGTGCGCACCACCGTACTTATCCTTAATTTATTTTTTTCAATAATAAGGAACAAAAATGATTGAAAAAGAAAAAATAATATAATTGATAACTACTACAGAGTTAGAAAAAAAAATATAAGAGGTAAAAATTATATGATTTATAGTATAGTAAATATTATAGAAAGGAGTAGTAATAAGATAAGTATACTATAAATTAAGTTAAGTTAAAGAGTAAAGTATATATAAAAAATCTCTGTAGTAGCTACCTTGTTTTAATTGATACATCTCCACCAAAATCAATTAAAACACCTAAACTATACCACAGAAAAGTTGTATTCGTCAACATTCCGATTTTTTTTACAAAAGTTAAATTTCCTTTATTTTTTCTTACAAATTAAATTTTTCCCCTAGACAAATTGCCAAATTGAAGCTAGAAAATTTACAAATTTCAAAATTGTAGAAAAAATGGCCACAAAAATTTTTTGCAATTTTTTTCATATTTTTAAATTTTTGTATCATAAATAATATGTGGCTGTTATAAAATGAACTTTTATGCCGAGAAAATCTATTGCCAGTAGGCAAATGATATTCGTAATGCTTGAGAAGCAAAGCTATAATGGAATTTTTTGCTTGGCAAAATTTTAAAAGAATATCATTTGGGTTCATGCTGGCAAGAGAGGAATTGGAATAAATTTTAAATAAGAAAAAAAACTAACTACTACTTAGGAGAAGTTAGTAAAAACTTTTTAATTTTTTTATTTTGAAATTTTAACTTTAAGCGTTTTAAGATATATTTTTTAGGCATACTCTTTAAAATATTTGTATTAGTATTTAATAAATTAGTATAATAATAGATAGTTTCTAAACTTTTATTACTAAGTGTTCCAAAGAAATAATCATGATAATTCTTTTTACCAGGAACAGATTTTAAAACTAAATAGGCTTTACCCCGATCAAGAATTATTTTTTCATCTTTAATAGTAAATCCTAGTTTCATAAGCGTTTTTCGAACAATAGGAAAATCATTATTAGGTGATACAATAATTTTCTTAATATTTTTTAAGTCTTGCCTATCGCTTAAAATTTTGCTAATTAAAATACCACCCATTCCTGATATAACAATTGTATCAACAGCTTTGTCTAAATTTTTAATGCCATCTTGTTTTAGAACTTGAATTTTTTTCTCTAATTTATATTTTTTAATATTCTCACGAGCTATTTCTAAAGGATTATCATTTATATCACTTGCAATTACTTTGATATTTTTTTTCGTTTGAACTAAATAAATCGAAAGTAAAGCATGATCGCATCCAACATCTATTATATAAGAATTATCAGAAATTAAAGAGGCTACTGCTTGTAGCCTGGTATTTAAATTTATCATTAATCAGTTAAGAAGTCCTTTAACTTTCTTGATCTACTTGGATGTCTTAATTTTCTTAAGGCTTTTGCTTCAATTTGTCTTATCCGCTCTCTAGTAACATTGAAGATTTGCCCTACTTCTTCTAAGGTTCTACATTGTCCATCATCAAGTCCAAAGCGAAGTCTTAAAACTTTCTCTTCTCTTTCAGTTAAAGTTAATAGTACACCTGATAATTCTTCTTTTAACATGCCAATTTCTGTATATTCTTCTGGTGACATTGTTCTCTCATCCTTAATAAAGTCGCCTAAATGAGAATCATCTTCTTCTCCTATTGGAGTTTCTAAACTAACAGGATCTTGGCTAATTTTATATACTTCTCTTACTTTATCTAGGGAGATACCTAATTTTTTAGCAATTTCTTCATCAGTTGGTTCCCGATTTAATTCTTGGGTTAATTGTCTTTGAACTCTGGCTAACTTATTAATAGTTTCAACCATATGAACCGGAATTCTTATAGTTCTTGCTTGATCAGCAATTGCTCTTGTAATTGCTTGTCTAATCCACCAAGTTGCATAAGTCGAAAATTTATATCCTTTATCAGGATCAAACTTATCAACAGCTTTCATTAAACCTATATTTCCTTCTTGAATAAGGTCTAAGAATAGCATTCCTCGTCCAACATAACGTTTAGCAATACTAACAACTAATCTTAAGTTTGATTCAGCAAGCATTGTCTTAGCATGCTCATCACCTTCAGTTGCAAGACGCGCATATTCAAACTCTTCATCACTTGTAAGTAAGTTAATTCGTCCTATCTCTTTTAAATACATCCGAACTGGGTCATTTATCTTAATATCTTTTGAAATTGATAAATCTTCTAGTATTTTATCAGGTGATTCAATCTCTTCACTAATATTAGCATCAATATCATCTTCCGATTTAATTTCAATATTGTTTTCAAGTAAGACATTATAAAGTTCATCTAATGAATCAGCATCAATATCTAAGCCTTTTAATTCATCAGCTAATTGTTCATAAGTTACAAATCCTGCTTCTTTCCCAGATTTTACTAAAGATTCTTTTCTTTCTTCAAAAGTTTTAACTTCACTTATCATTTTTTTCACTCCCCATTTTAAGTTTTCTGATTTGGTTACTTAATTCTATTTGTTCATCAATACTTACAGCATCAACAATTAACTTATTTAATCTTTTGATTTCAAGTTCTAAATTATATTTTTTAATAACATCTAAATATTCTAAAATAACCTTATCAGGAACCCTATCTGCTAAATCAAGTACCATAATATCTTTAAAAACCTTATCTATCTCTTTATTATCCTCAATATACGTATTAAAGTCTGCAATATTAATATACCCATATTGTTCATAAAAATAAGCAATTTCTCGAGCTAAAATCCGGTAACTATCAATTGGAAAATAAACGCCACTATTTTGAACTAATGTTATAACATCCTTATTTATTAACATATAATAGATTATTATTTGCATGGCTTTTTCGTATTTATCGAGCCTCTTTTTTGGTTTTACAGCAATATTTTTTGTATCAATTTTCGTGTTTTCTTGATTAGCCAACAACTCTTTCAACTTTTTTTCCAAAGTATTATACCACATATCAGTTTCTTTAGCAAGATTTTTTAACATAATTTCTCGCTTTATTTCATCTTTAACTTCACTTATTTCTTTTAAAACTAAATTAATATAATTAGTCTTATCTGTAACATTATTTAAATCAATTCCTTTTTTATAATTTCTAATTTTAAAATCATTATAACTTATAGCTCCATCAATTAAAGATAAAAACCTCTCTTTTCCATATTTTAATATATAGTCATCGGGGTCTAACCCATCATTTAAAGGAATTACTTTCACTTCGAAATTCATATTTTCTAAAATCTTACCATTATTTATAGTTGCATGAACCCCAGCTGCATCTCCATCTAAACATAAATAAATTGTATTAGTCATTTTCTTAATTAAATTAATTTGCTCATTAGTTAAAGAGGTACCCATGGTTGCTATACAGTTTTTAACTCCAATTGTATAAGCTCTAATAACAGCCATAAATCCTTCCATTAGAATAACATACCTTGATTTTCTAACTTCTTCAAGAGCTCTACTATAATTATAGATATTCTCCCCCTTTTTGAATATTGGAGTTTCTTTAGTATTTAAATATTTATTGATATTCTCTCCATTATAAATTCGTCCTGAAAAACCATTTACTTCGCCTTTTGAGTTAGAAAGAGGAAATATTATTCTTTTAATATAAGTATCATAATCATTAGTAACTAATCCTAAATCATTCAATGTTTTTATATCATATCCTTTTTTAGTTAATAATTTTGTTAAGGAATCTCTTGAATTAAGAGCTAAACCAATTTGAAACTCTTTAATAGTTTCCATAGTAAGTTGTCTATTTAATAAATATTCTCTTGCTTTCGCACCTTCTACGGATAACAAATTATTTTGAAAGAATTTATTAGTTATATCATAGATATCATAATAAGCTTTATTTTTATCTGGTTTGGCTTTAAAACTATCACCTAAATCTATTCCAATTTCTTGAGCCAACACGCGAACAGCTTCCGGAAATGATATATTTTCTTTTTTCATTAAAAAGGTAAAAACATTCCCTTTTTCTTCACAAACAAAGCATTTATAAATTTGTTTTTCTCGAGATACACTTAAAGAGGGATTATTATCGTTATGAAATGGACAAAGTCCAAAGTAACCTTTGCCTTTTTTTTCAAGAGGAATATATTTTCCAATTACATCAACAATATCAACATTTTCACGAATTTTTCTAATTAAGTCTTGGTCAAACATATTACTACTCATAATGCACCTCCTCAAACTACCTAGGTAGTTAAAATAATTGCACTTATTCTAACTTATTAAGTTTAAATTAGCAAGTATTTTTAGAAAATTATATTTAGAAAAACATAAAGTAATTTTTAACTTTATGTTTATTTAGTTATACTTTCAAACTGAGAATTATAAAGATTAGCATAAAAACCTTTTTTAGCAAGTAATTCTTGATGGGTACCTTGTTCAATTATATTACCATCATTAAGAACTAGTATTAAATCAGCATTTTTTATAGTAGACAGTCTATGAGCAATAATAAATGAGGTTCTACCTTCCGTTAATTTATCCATGGCTTGACTTACTAATTCTTCGGTTCTTGTATCAACTGATGAAGTTGCTTCATCTAAAATTAGGAAAGGAGCATTTTTAATCATACCTCTTGCAATAGTTAGTAATTGTTTTTCACCAGCTGATAAGGTCTCGTTATCAGAAAGAATTGTATCATAGCCTTTACTTAAAGTTTTAATTACATGGTCAAGTCCAACAACCTTACATACTTCTTTTACTTTATCTAAACTAATATTTTCTTTATTGTAAATAATGTTATCTTTAATACTTCCTTCAAATACCCACGTATCTTGTAAGACCATGATAAATAAATCATGAATATTTTCTCTTGATAAGTCTTTAATTGATACGCCATCAATTAAGATATCTCCGGAATTTGTTTCATAAAATTTCATTAGTAAGTTAACTAATGTTGTTTTTCCAGCCCCGGTTGGACCAACAATTGCTATTTTGGATCCTGCCTTCGCTTTCATTGAAAAATCTTTAATAATTGTTTTATCAGGGTCATATCCAAAGTTAACATGTTTAAATTCGATGTTTCCAACAACTTCCTTTTTATCTAAGTAATTTGCTATTTCTTTTTCATTTGCCATTTCGTCTTCTCTTAAAAATTCAAAGACTCTTTCACTTGCAGCTCCAGCACTTTGGAAAGAAGTTGCAACTTGAGCTAGTTGTGATAAAGGTTGTGTGAATAGTCTTGCATAGATAGTAAATGCAATAATAACTCCAAAAGTTATATGACCATTTAAAGCTAAGTAGGAACCTACAACACACACCATAACATAAGAGAAATTTCCAATAAAAGCCATAAATGGTTGCATTAATCCTGAGAAGAAATGACTTTTAATAGCACTCTTAAACATTCTCTCATTTATTTCATCAAAAGCCTTCGTTTCATAATCATAACCATTATAAACTTTAACAATATTATGTCCGGTATATGTTTCTTCTATCTGACCATTTAAGTTACCTAACTCTTCTTGAAAAGCTAAGAAATACTTTTGACTTTTGGCTAACACAATTATCATAAACAAGAATCCAAATAAACTTGATAAAATAGCTGTAATTGCTAATAAATAATTAGTATGAAACATCATGAACACAGAGCCTATTAGTAAAGTTACACTACTAACAAATGTTCCAATACTTTGATTAATTGTTTGACTCATAGTATCAACATCATTAGTAACTCTTGATAAGACATCTCCATAAGGAGTTTGGTCAAAATATTTTAAAGGTAACCGATTAATTTTTTCACTGATTTCACTTCGTAAGCGTTTGGAAAATTTATTAGTAACCGTTGCCATTATAAAATGTTCAATGTACACAAGAACTGCCCCTACTATATAAATTGTAAATAAGAAAATAGCAATCTTTTTAATCTTATCCATATTAATATTACCTTGAAGTCCCACAATAATTTCATTAGTAATATCTTTAATTTTATCTGGTCCAATTATTGAGAATGTTGAACCAATTGCAGCTAGAATAACTGCTACTACAATCATTGGTAAAAAAGGTTTTAAAAAGAAAATTAAATTTTTCATGGCTTCTTTAAAATTCTTTGGTTTTTCCATGCCTTGACGTCTATTTCTCATTTTAATTCCTCCTCGTCTAATTGACTTTTTGCAATTTCATAATAAACTTTGGAGTTTTTAAGTAATTCTTTATGAGTTCCAACTCCAACTACTTCCCCATGCTCTAAAACAATTATTTTATCAGCTTCAATTATGGTACCAACTCGGCTTGCAACAATTATAGTTGTTGCATCCTTAGTATATTTTTTAAGTTCCCTTCTTAATTTTAAATCGGTTTCGTTATCAAGAGCTGAGAAGGTATCATCAAATATATAAATCTCAGGATGTCTACTTATGGCCCTTGCAACACCTAATCTTTGCTTTTGACCACCACTAACGTTCGTTCCACCTCTGGCAATAAAAGAATCAATTCCCTTATCCATTTTAGAAACAAACTCACTTGCTTGACTAACTCTAATTGCTTCATTTATATCTTCTAAACTTATTTTATGGTTAGATTTGCCATAACTAACATTTTCTTTAACACTACCTCTAAACATTACAGCTTTTTGAGGAACATACCCGATTTTTTCATGAAGACTTTCTAACTTATAATCTTTGACGTTTACTCCATCTACTAAAACTTCTCCTTCGGTTGCATCATAAAATCTTGGAATTAAATTAATTAAGGTACTCTTGCCTGACCCCGTACTTCCAATAAACGCGATAGTCTCGCCCTTCTTGGCTTTAAAAGATACATTCTTAATCATTGCATCATCTGCATCTGGGTACTTGAAACTTACATTTCGAAATTCAACGGTTCCTTCTTCTTTTCCTTTGGTTTTAGCACCATCCTTAATGTCATTTTCTTTTTCTAAAACTTCTAAAACTCTTTTTGCAGAAACACTAGCTCTTGGATAAATTAGAAAAATCATAACTAGCATCATAAATGACATAATAACTTGCATAGCATATGATGAAAAAACAACCATATCACTAAAAATAGTTAGTTTATCCATAAGTGTTGCATTAGTTATTAAAGTTGCTCCCACTACATAAATACTTAAAGTTAAACTTGACATCATTAAAGTCATAAAAGGATTCATAATTCCCATTACTCTTTGATTAAATAATTGAGTATTAGTTAACTTATTATTAGCATCATTAAATTTATCATTTTGATACCCTTCAGCATTAAAAGCTCTAACAACTCTAATACCAGTTAAATTTTCTCTTGTAATTCTATTTAAGTTATCTGTTAACTTTTGGACAATCTTAAACCTTGGCATTACTAAGAAAATAATAACACTAATTAAAATAAGTAATAATAACACGGCAATGAATGTTAGTCCACTAAACCTTAAATTCTTTCCTGCTATCTTACTAATTGCAAAAACAGCCATAATAGGTGCTTTAATTAAAGCTTGTAATCCAAAAGAAATTAACATTTGAATTTGCCCAACATCATTCGTTGTTCTAGTAATTAAACTAGATACTGAAAAATCTTTAATATCACTGGCACTAAAATTTAGTACTTTTCTGTATACAATCTTTCTTATTGTTTGCCCAAATTTACTAGCAATAAAAGTTGCTAAATAACCAACAATAACACTTGTTAGTAAACTTCCAAAGGCACAAAGTAACATATAAGAACCTTGCACTAATATTTCTTTACTTTCACCACCTGTTTGAACAAGAGTTGTAATCTTCTCCATATAATCAGGTAATTTTAAATCAAGCATTACTTGAACAACAATAAAAGCAACACTAATTATCATAAATAATAATTCTTTTTTACCTAATTTTTTAAATAATTTAAACATTAAATCACTCCCTTTTTTAAGATAAGAAAAATACTTCCAAATAGAAATATTTTAATTTTTACATCATTATTTTTAACCCATTTAGGCTAATTCATTAACATTATATTCTTAAAAAAAAATTTTGTCAATATTTAAATTTTTTTCTTGACAAACGAGGGGTATTCGAGTATTATAGTAATCACCAATTCGGATTTTAGGCGAATTGGTCGCTAGTATCACACTAGCCAACCCCTTTTTATTCTTTTTAAGGGAGTGTCCTCAGGGGGTGACACTCCCCTTTTTATTTATATTTTAAGGAGCGTTATATGACAAATGAAGATATATTATTAATTAATAAACTACTTAAACTTTCTTTAATTATTTTAAAGAAAGCTAAATCTTATAATCAAAATTTAAAAGACTATCAGAATCTTTTATCTTTAGAATCGGAATTCTTATCTAAAATAAATTCTAATAGTATTCCAGATTATTTAAAATACCTTGAAGGTATAAGTGATGCAAGTATCTTAACTGACTATGAGTTATTAGTTGATATTGAAGATTTAGACCTTGCTAAACGTCGTCTTTATAATCAATTATTATATCTTAAAGAAGAAAGAATTATTTTAAATTATCAAGAAAACTATCAAGGAATTGAACCAAGTGTTCCCGTTGATTCTAAATTCTATTTATATAAATTTATCAAAGAAGATTTTCTTAATATCTTCATCTTAAAATTAAATGAATTAATTACTAATCCTAAATGTTATAAATATAAAAATAAATTAATAGAAATTAAATATTTAATTATCTATTTAAATCCTAATTTAAATATTCAAGATAATACTAATAAATTATTTTTAAATTCTAAATCTTTATCATCAATATTAAATATAGATAATTTCTATTATAAATATTTAAATAATTATTTATATAAAGAATTTAATAATAATATAAAACCATCTCTTATATCTTTATTATTAACTAATAATTTAGATTATCAAGATGATAATTATATTTTAAGAATCTTAATTAATATTTCTTTAATAAAAACTTATTTAGTTTTTAAAGATGATAAAAATGTTGATGTTAATTTAAAAATTCATGATATAATAAATTTATATAATGAAAATAATACAAGAAGTATTACACTTTTAGAATATTTATTAAATAGTAAACATGATTCTAATATTGTAATAAGTGAATTAAGAGGTATTTATGAATATGAAAATAGTAAAGGACTTTAATGATTATGAAATAATTAATGCTAGTTTAGGAGAAAAGTATGAAAGATGGAATAATATTTATTTATTAAGACCAGATCCTCTTGTTATGTGGGATAGTAACATGAAAACGAATAAACTAGATGCTATTTACCACCGGAGTAATAAAGGTGGAGGTTACTGGGAGAATAATAAAGATATTAAAACTTGGACTATTTCTTATCATGATTTAAAGTTTAATTTAAAACAAATGGGTTTTAAACATACTGGTTTATTTCCTGAACAAGCTATTAATTGGAATTTTTTAAGAGGAAAAATTCATAATAAAGAGAATGTTAAAGTTTTAAACTTATTTGCTTATACAGGTGCTATGTCAGTTGCTGCTTTAAAGGAAGGTGCAAGTGTTGTGCATGTTGATGCATCCCGCGGTATGGTTGACTGGGCTAAAGAAAACGTGAAACTTAATAACCTTGAAGATAAGCCAATTAGATTTTTAGTTGATGATTGCATTAAATTTGTTAAAAGAGAAATTAGACGAGGTAATAAATATGATGTAATCATCATGGACCCACCTAGTTACGGAAAAGGTGCTAATGGAGAGATTTGGTCCCTTGAAAAAGATTTATATAATTTAATTAATCTATGTCAAGAATTGTTATCAGATAATCCTATTCTTTTCATGGTTAATTCTTATTCAGGTTTATCTCCAATTGTTTTAGAAAATATTTTAAAACTAACTAATAAGTATAAAAATACAACTATTTCATCTTATGAAATAGGTCTTCCAATTACCAAGAATAATTTAGTTCTTCCATGTGGTATAACAGGTGTCATTGAATATGAATAATTTAAATATTTTATATGAAGATAATCATATTATCGTTGTAATTAAACCACGTGATATCCTAAGTCAAAGTGATATTACAGAAAACCAAGATATGTTAACGATTTTAAAAGATTATATAAAAACTAAATATAATAAACCTGGTAATGTTTATTTAGGACTAGTTCATAGACTAGATAAACCAACGAGTGGTATCATGGTATTTGCAAGAACCTCAAAAGCTGCCAAAAGACTTCAAGAATCAATCAAAGATAAATCTTTCAAGAAAACCTATTTAGCAGTTTGCCATGGTAAAACACCAAAAGAAGGAACCTTCATTGACTACTTAGAAAAACAAGGAACCAAAAGTATCATATCAACTAAAGATAAAGGAAAATATGCTGAACTTTCTTTTAAAAGATTAGATTACTTAGAACAAGAAGATTTATCCCTTTTAGAAATAAATTTAAAAACCGGTCGTAATCATCAAATAAGACTTCAATTTGCAAGTAGAAACTATCCTTTATATGGTGATAATAAATATGGAATAGATACTAATAAACCTTTAGGTTTATTCTCATATAAATTAGAATTTCCTCATCCAACAACTAAATCTATCTTATCTTTTAAATCTATTCCAACCTATACCCCATTTAAAAAATTCAAGATAAACTCTTGAATCTTTTTTTAATTATCTCCCACCTTACGGCTATTTATACCCTTCTTTCTTTAAAAAAGAAAGAAGTAAAGAAATTATTTTATAATCCTACTTTATAGGCAGTATCAAGGCTCATTCCATCACCCGAAATTATCTTGATTTCAGATTTTAGATTAATAGATGGGCGAACCCCGTTAGCATCCGAACCGGGCGTATCAGTGTTCAGATTACCGCGGTAGTAGACGTTCCGAACGTTCGAGCCACTATATGGTGTTATTAACCATATGTAACTTGATGATGAATATCCACTACCTAATTGGGCTGAAAACATTTCTCCTACTCTTGGTAATCCTACAAGTCCTGTCCAAGTACTACTTGTTTTTTCACAACTACTTGTTCGTTCTGTTGTATTACTTGCACTACATATTGTATTTTTATAACTTGCATTATCAGGATATTGTCCCAAATAGTATTTTCCTTTTACTATGTATTTATATAATTCACTTGTTAACCATGTTCCTTCAAAAGTTTCTTCTTTAGTATTGTTCAAGTAATAACTCCAATATTTATCATCACTATCATTTTCAACTGATGTTTTCCAACTTACGTTGCTTCCAAATTTTTTAGTTAATACTCCACTACCATCTCTTACATAATCTACACTTGTTAATTTGGTTATATTATTACCATTTTCATCTTTATCTATTCCTACTATTCTATATTTTTGACCTTGTCAAGATTAGTGTGTAAATTTTTAAAATATTTTTAAATTTTCGACCTTGTCAAGATTAGTGTGTAAATTTTTAAAATATTTTTAAATTTTCAAAGAGCTAAGATTTATCTTAAAAAG
>CANRIE010000087.1 GCA_947630585.1 uncultured Bacilli bacterium
TATTATTTTAATCTTGAGTATAAAAATAACACTTTATTTAATGGTCTTGAAATAATGACTGAAGGAGATAAATACTTAAATGAAATGAATAAGTATCCTGTTATATCATTAAGTTTAAAGGATACTAAATGTGATAATTATGAAGGATTTATCAATAATTATAAAGAAGCAATGAAAAACTTGTATACAAAATATGATTATTTACTTAAAAGTGATAAGTTAGATGAGACTGATAAAAAAGATTTTGTGAAAATTATAAGAAAACAAGAAAATACACTTTTATCAAAAGCAATTGCTAAATTAGTAACTTATTTAAATAGACATTATGGATTAAAAGTAATAGTATTATTAGATGACTATGATGTTCCTATTATAAATGGATATTTTAATGGTTATTATGATGAAGTAGTAAATTTTATAAATCAATTATTAGTAACAGTATTTAAAGATAATAATGAGTTGAAAAAAGGAATAATAACTTGTATATCCAAAATATGTACTGAAAACCTTTATAGTTGTGCTAATAATATAGAAGTATATAATATAACTGATGCAAGATATTCAACTCATTTTGGATTTACAGAAAGTGAAGTAAAAGAATTATTAAAGGAATATAATTTAAGTGATACTTTAGATGATGTTAAAAAGTGGTATGGCGGATATTTATTTGATGAAAATACAATTTATAATCCACTTAGTATCTTAAAGTATTTAGAAAATAAAGAGCATAAGCTTATCTCTTATTGGACTAATAAAGAGGGATTAGGATTACTTAAAGATTTAATTTATAATATTAAATATAATACTAATTTATTAGATGAATTTGAAAAAATAATAAATAAATGTTATAAGGAACATGTGAATATAGAATTAAATATGGAGTTAAAAAGTTTAAAAGGTGACCCTAATACAGTTTGGACATTATTCATGTTAATGGGATATTTAACACCAACTACTTTAGTTGGAGATGGTGAAAATATAACTTTAAAAATACCTAATTTAGAAATAAAAGAGAATTTAATTGATATGGCAAGTAGTTGGTTTAAAAATAATTATAATGGTAATAGTATAGTTAAATATTTAGCTAATCGTGAAATAAATGAGTTTAAGAATAAATTAGAAAATTTAATTTTAGATACATTTAGTTATTTTGATGTACTTGGAAATTCGGCATCAGAAGCATTTTATCATTCTTTTGTTTTAGGATTATTAACAAGTGAAAATGAATATTATGAAGTAACTAGTAACGGAGAATCTAAATATGGAATATATGATATTTTATTAAAACCAAAGGTTAATGATATACCTTCTTATATAATAGAATTTAAATTAGTAAGAGATAATAAAACATTTGAAAGTTCAATTGAAGAAGCATTTAATCAAATTGATGTAAATGTTAAAAACTTAGATGCTATTAGAATGGTTATTGCATTTAGGGGTAAGAAAATAAAAATAGAGACTAGATAATTAATTATAAAGATATAAGAATTAAAATCGATGTTTATCTTATAAATATAAATATTAGAAAGTCTTTTTCTAAACGAGATGATTATAAAAATGATTGAAAGAGCAATTACAGAAAAAATTATAAAATATAGTAAATTTAGAAAAGTAGTTTTAATAACTGGTTATATAGGAGTAGGTAAAACTACTTTACTTAGAGAGTTAAAAGAAAAAGAAAGAAATTATATTTCTTTAGATGATTTAAACTTAAGAAATCTTGCTAATGAAGATCCTAAGTTATTTACGGAAACTTATACTCCTAAGGTTATAATTGATGAAATCCAATATGCTACAAGTTTATTATCATATATTAAATTAGATGTTGATGAAAAGAATAAAAAAGGTGATTATTGGTTAACTGTTTCTCAAAAGTTTCAATTAATGAAAGGGGTAAGTGAATCACTAGCAGGTAGAGTAGGTATTCTTGAAATGTTTTCTTTAAGTTATGCTGAAAAACACAAGTTAAAAACAACTTTGTTTGACCCAAGAAAGATAGAAAAGAAAGAAAATATTTCTCCTAATCATTTATTTGAAGAAATATTTAAAGGTGGAATGTCTGAATATTATACTACTGATATTGAAAGAAAAATGTTTTTTGATGATTATATTAGAACCTATATTGAAAGAGATGTTAGAGATTTAACTCAAGTAGGAAATATTCTATCATTTCATAAATTTTTAATTAGTGTTGCATCAAGAACTGGTGAAGTATTAAATTATAATTCTATAGCAGAAGATGCAGGAATAGATGAGAAAACTGCTAAGAATTGGTTATCTATTTTAGTAAATAGTGATTTAGTTTATTTACTTGAACCTTATTTATCAAGTGAACTTAAAAGAGCAACTAAAGCTCCTAAGATATATTTTATGGATACAGGATTTTGTTCTTATTTATGTGGATGGGAAAATCCTAAAACTTTAATGAATAGTAGTGTTTCAGGTCATTATTTAGAAACATTTGTTATAAGTGAACTTATTAAAAATAAAAATAATGCTGACTGTGATTTAAATTATAATCTTTATTACTATCGAGATAAAGATGGTAAAGAAATAGATTTACTTATCTATTTTAATAATATTTTATATCCATTTGAAATTAAAAAGACGGCAACTCCTGATAAATCTATGATAAAACATTTTAGTATTTTAAAAAATACTAAAAAGGAAATTTGAAATGGTGGTTTAATTTGTCTTTGTCTAGATATTATACCTATTGATGAAAATAATAAAGTGGTTCCAATTTCATCAATACTTTAAAATATACTTAATTAGAAATAAATGTCAATTACATTGTAAAATACTAAAGAAATAAAAAAAAGTAGTTGCTAATAGATAACTTATATGTTACTATTAATATGTAAATAGAAAGGATGTGACCCTCATGTTGAAATTAATTAATGTATCAAGAAAATACGTTAACAATATGATAACTACGGGGGGGGCGTACTAAAATTATCACAAGGTAAAAAATATAAAAAACTGTAAATACGACATAAAAGTATAGTTTTATTGCTATACTCTTATGTCGTTTTTTGTGTTTAAGGAGGAGAAATTTATGAATAGTTATGAAAGAAAAGGAAGAATTTGTAAAGTTATAGTCTTAGTACTAGGAATATTAAGTATAAATAATATAATACTAACAATTAGAAATTATAGTTATGCTTATTTTCATAAGAATGTAAAATCAGATATTAAATTAAAAATAACTACATTAGATGAAATGCCTAGTAAAGGTGAAATTGCAACTAAAGTAATAAAAGAAACAGTAGTACCATATGAAATAGTAAATCAAGATAATTTTAATGGTGGTTTAGTAGCAATAAATACAAGTGGTACTTTATATGATGAAACAGCTGGAAATCAAACAATAAGAGAATACAGATATAATGAATTAGATGTAAATAATTATATATATTATAATTGCAAAGATAATGAAGAACCAAGTGCTAGTAACTGTGAAATATGGAGAATAGTTGGAGTATTTAAAGATGAAAACGGAGACGAACATTTAAAAATAGTCAGAAATAATGTTTTAACAGGAGACATGTTTCCAGAAACATTCTTTGCTAATAATGTAACTTATAAAATACGATATTCCAGCGACTCGGAAATGGCATATTGGAATAATCCGAAAATAACAAATTACAATGATTGGACAACAGCAGGACTTCAATATTGGTTAAATGCTGGAAGCGACAAGGAAACAAAAAAAGCAAGCGATGGTTATATGAGTTATTTAAGTAAAAATTCCAAAGATATGATAGCAAAAACAAAATACCACTTAGGAGCAGTAATGAATCAATATCCAAATGGTAAAATAACTGATGGGCCAGTTGAGGCATCTGCTCATGAAAGAGATATAGAAAGTTGTATTGATAATACTGGAAATAGTGCAACCGCAAGTGGATGTCGAGTATGGAGCGGCAATAAAGCAATATGGGAAGGAAGCATAGCATTATTATATCCAAGTGACTATGGTTATAGTGCTCATAAGGGTTATTGGTATGTTGGTTTAGGAAGTTTTAGTGGAAATTCAAGTAATAGTAGTTGGTTGCAAAAAACAGCAAACCATAGTAGTTACGAATGGCTTTTGTCACCTATCTCTCATGATTCGTTCTATGTTGCTAGTTGGTCATCTGATGGTCCTGTGGATGAAAGTGGTGTTAATTACAATGGTTTTGTTCGTCCTTGCTTATATCTAAAATCAAAAGTAAAAATCATGGATGGTGATGGTTCAAAATCAAAACCTTTTGTTCTAAATTTAGGATAATGATGATAATTAAGTAATTCTTAGGAGTTACTTTTTTTAATTTAAAAAAAAATAAATTAAAAAATACTTACTTATCTTGACTATTTAAGTAGAATACGATAAAATTTAATTGTAGTAGTTAATAAGGTATGGTGATAAAATGAATAAAAAAGGACAAGCATTAGTTGAATATGTTCTTATAATTGCACTTATATCCGTTGTTATAATTGGTCTTGTTAAAGCTTTTGGAGGATATTTAAAAGATGCAATGACAAAAACTTCATGCTCTTTAATAAGCCAGGAATATATTGAAGGAGAAAAACCAGGGGAAGGAAAATGTGGTAAAAGCAGTAATTGATACAAGGTCAATTACTTTTTGTTAATATAATTAAAAAATAAATACATAATAATAAAAGGTGGTAATATGAAAGAAAAAATAATTGATTTAAAATATGGAAAATTACATTTAATTAAAACTAAAAAATTTCGAACAATTGATGTTAAAGTAGTATTAAGTGATGTAATTAGAAAAGATGAAATAACTAAAAGAAATTTCTTAACAGATTATTTAACATTAACTACAAAAAAATATAATACTAAAAGAGCATTAGCTCTAAAAACCCAAGATTTATATTCATTATATCTAAGTGCTTATAATAGAAGAATAGGAAACTACTTAATAACAAAATTTGATTTATCGTTTTTAGATCCTAAATATACAGAAGAAAAAATGTTAGAAAGTAGTATCGGATTATTACATGAAGTAATCTTTAATCCTAATGTTTGTAATGGAATGTTTGTTGAAGAATTCTTTAATGTTATAAAGAAAGATTTGACGGTTGAGATTTCAACAACTAATGAAAATTCTAGGTTATATGCTAATGTTAAAATGCTTGAAAACTTAGGAGATAAACCATATTCCTATCATGGATTTGGATATTTAGAAGATTTAGATACTATTACTCCTAAAAACTTATATGAATATTATAAAGAATTTATTAAAAAAGCGAATGTTGATATTTATGTATGTGGTGATTTTGATGAAGAAAGAATTATAGAAATAATAAAAGAAAAATTAAATTTTAAAACAATAAAAAAAGAAAAAGGAGAATTATTAATTCTTAATGATAAACCGCGGAGTATTATCAAAGAAATAGTTGAAGAATCAAAGTTTTCCCAATCAAAACTATCAATTGGTTGTAAATTTAATTCCTTAACTGAATTTCAATTTAAGTATGTTTTAAATATCTATAACATGATATTAGGTGGAGGATTTAACTCGAAATTCATGCAAGAAATAAGAGAAAAAGATTCTCTTGCTTATTACATTTCTTCAAGTGTTAATAAGGCTGATGGGGTTATGATAATTCAATCAGGAATTAGTTATAATAACTATCATAAGGTAGTTGCTAAAGTTAAAGACATTATGAAAAGAATTAGTAAGGGTGAGATAACTGATGATGAAATTAAATCGGCTAAAGCTGAATATTTAAGTGCCTTAGATCAAATTCAAGATAATGTTGAAAGTATCATTGAATGGCATGTTACTAAAAATATATTCAATTTAGATGAATTAGAAGAAAGATGCGAAAAGATTACGAAGGTAACCAAAGAAGATTTAATGGAAATTGCAAAGAAAATAAAAATAGATACAATTTATTTATTAAAAGGTGATGAAGATGGAAAAAATTGATTTAGATAATTTAGGACAAGAAGCATATTATGAAAAAATGAAAAATGGTTTACAATTATGTCTTATTCCATATCCTGATAAAAATAATTATTATGTCATTTTAGGAACTAAGTATGGTTCTAATGATGTTAAATTTAAATGTAATCAAGAAGAATATGAAACTCCTTACGGAACAGCCCATTTTTTAGAACACAAAATATTTGCAAGTGAAGATAATATTGACCCATTTACTTATTTTGCTGAAAGTGGAGTTAATGTTAATGCCTCAACTACTTATGATAACACAAGATACTATATTTGGGGTGTCAATGATTTTTATAAAAACTTAAATTATATGTTAGATTTCTTGTTTACTCCGTATTTTACAGATGAAAATGTTTTAAAAGAAAAAGGAATTATCAAAGAAGAAATTATGATGTATAATGATAGTCCTGAATGGGCTTTAGATGATGCCATGCGTAAAAACTTATTTTACAACTTACCAGTTAAAGAAAAAATAGCTGGAGATGTATCTGACATCATGAAAATAACGAAAGAAGACTTATATAATGCTTATAATGCGTTTTATAACCCTAGTAATATGTATCTTGTAATAGGTGGAAATATAGATATTAAAGAAATTGAAAAATTACTTAAAAAACATGAGAAATTAAATATGAAACGAGAAAAAGTTGAGGCTACAAGATATACTTATCAAGAGCCAGTTGAAGTAAAAGAAGAATATAAAGAATTAAGAATGAATATAAAAATTCCAAAAATTAGATTTAGTGTTAAAATTGATCGAAAAAGACATAAAGATTTTAGTGATATCGAACTTGATATGTATTTAGGAATTATTATTTCCTTCTTATTTGGGCCAACATCTAAATTTCGAGAAAGTGTAATACTTGAGGGGCTAACCAATGGATTGTATATTGAGAAAAATAGATTTTATGATTTTTCAACGCTTGAAATAATTGCTGAAAGTGAACAACCTGATATTCTAGTTGAAGAAATAAAAGAAGTTTTAATGAATATTCAAATTACTAAAAAAGATTTAGAAAGAATTAAGAAAGTTTGGATTGCTAGTGAAATTAGAATGATTGATAGTGTTGAAACAACTGTTGAAAATGTTTATAGTGATTTAGTTATGTATTCTAATATTTATTTTAATAGAATTGATATTATTAAAGAAATGAATATGCGAAAACTTAATAAAATACTTAAAGATTTAGATTTAAGTAATCAAAGTTTAGTTATGATATTGCCAAAAGATGAGTAAATGTCAAATAGGGATTTTTTTCTAAATTTCTATAGATTTTTTAGAAAAAGTATGGTATATTAATAAAGAATAGAGGGTGTCTTATGAAAAAAGTATTAGTAATATTCTTGTTAATTCCTTTAATGATGATAAATGTTAAGGCTAGTGAATTAATGGGAATTATGATAGATGGGGTATCATTAGAAGGATTTGATGCTAATAAAACAACTTATGATTTAAAGTATGAAGCATCACGGGAAAAAATCATGATTGGACTTATCTATGACGGACAAAAATATGATGTTGTAACAAGTGGAGCTAATAATTATTCTTTAAAATCAGGGTTAAACGTTTATACTATTACAGTTACTAGCAAAGAAGATAAAAATGATACTAAAACTTATACTTTAAATATAACGAGAGAAGATACAAGAAGTAATGATAATACTTTAGCCAGTTTAACAGTTGCTGAAAAAACAGTTTTACTTGAAAAAGATAAAAATGATTATGAAGTAATGGTTGATAATACTTTAAAAAGTGTTTCTATAACTGCAACTTTAGCAAACGAGAAAGCGAGTTTCATTCAAGGATATGGAGAGAGAATTGGAAATAACCAAGTTACCTTAAGTAATTCTGAAAAAACCGAAGTTGAAATAAAAGTAAAAGCCGAGAATGAAGAAATTAGAACTTATAAAATTACCATTATTAAGTCTAATTATAAAAACAATGATGCAACTTTAAAAGATATAAAGATAAAGGAAAAAAATTTCAATTTTAATCCTAATACTTTAGAATATAATCTTGAAGTTGCAAACGAGATTGATAAATTAACAATTGAAGCAATTCCAACGGACTCGAAAGCTAAAGTTGAATATAAAGATGTTGTAGATTTAAAAGAAGGAAAAAATGAAATTACAATAGAAGTAACAGCAGAAGATGGAACTATAAAAACTTATAAATTAAATGTTGTTAGAAAAACGGAAGAAAGTTTAGTTAATAATATTGTAATTGAAGGCGTTGATTTTATATTTGAAAGTAATACTTATGAATATGAAATTGAAACAATTCTTGATAAACTTAATTTTATAGTTACTTTAAATAGTAAGAGTGCAACTTATGATATTCTTAACAATGATAATTTAAGTGATTCATCAATTGTAAGAATTGTAGTTACAGATAATGATAAAGAAGAAACTTATGAATTTAAAGTTAAAAGACCTAAAGAGGTTGTTGCTGATGAATTACCAGATAATAATAACAATGCTAATAACAATAACTTAGATAATGCTGCAACTAGTGTTGGAAATAGTTTCTTAAGTAAATATGAAATGTATATTGGACTTATTACTTTTGGAGTTGGATTGTTATCATTATTACTTGTAATTTTACTAAAACCTAAAGATAGTCAAATTATGTAAAAATGATTGTATTTAAATATAACTTTTGTTATTCTTTTTATAGGTGATAGAAATGGCAAAGTTATATTTTTTTTATGGAGCAATGAATTCAGGGAAGACAACCCGAATTTTACAATGCGAATATAATTATACAGAACAAGGAATGCGTGCAGTTATTATGAAACCAAGCATTGATACTAAGGGAGACGAGAAAATTGTATCAAGAATTGGTTCTACTAAAAAAGTTGATTACTTAATTAAAAATGATGAAAATATCTTTGATTTAATTGTTAGTGAATATAATCATGTTGATTTAATTTTAGTTGATGAAGCTCAGTTTTTAACGGTTAGACAAGTTAATCAATTAATGGATATTGTAATTGATTTAGATATACCAGTTATGTGTTATGGCTTAAGAACGGATTTTAGAGGAAAAGGATTTCCGGGAAGCACGAGATTACTTGAAATTGCTCATGAATTAACGGAAATTAAAACTATTTGTGAATGTGGAAAAAAAGCAATGTTTAATGTTCGGTTAATTGACGGGAAAGTTGCAACGGAAGGTGAGAGTGTTGCTATTGATGGAGTGGGGAAAGTAAGTTACACAGTTGCTTGTAGTAAGTGTTTTAGAATGAAAACTAAAAGAAAATTTGATTATGGAGAGATTAAATACGAATAAAAAAAGATTCTTTTAAAAAAATCTTTAATGTTTCTTAATTAAATATAATTCTTTATTATTAATAGTATCTTTTAACATATCATATTTAGAATTAGAATTTTCATTAATTACTTCTAATAAACGTTTAAATAATAATAGTTTATGTTTATAATCTTCTAAATATTTATCAAGAACTAATCCATAATATCTGTCTTTAATAGGATAAAGAAAAGAATTTAAAATTTGAATTAAATCTTCATTAGTTGTAAAACCATTTGTAATAACTGCATTAAAATCAAAGATATTAGGATAATTATAACACTCGTTATTACTATTTGAAAAGTAGTTATTAGCAGCAATGGTTTCTGAAACTATAATTCCCTTTGGAGTTAAAGTACCATTAGCTCCCTTAATATCATATTTAACTAAATCTTGATATGAAACTTTATCTGATAATAAAAACTCAGGATATAAAACTAAATATTTAGAAATAGAATTAGGAACACTTTGAACTAATTCTAAAATATTCTTATAATTATGAGGATTAAATCCATTTGCTATTAAATAATCTAATAATAATTTTGCATTATCTTGATTTTCCATATTGCCTCCTTCTGAGGTTGTTATTATATAATAAGTTTTATAAAAAAGTCAAATAAAAAAAACTATTTGTTAGTTTTTTTACTATGGAAACGTTTTTTTAAAGTTTCTAAGATTTTATCTTTTTCTTCTTTATTTGCATCTTGCCAAATTATTTCAAAGAAAACTCCCATTCCAGGAAGGGTTACTTCGTCTCCTTCTTCGATACTTTCTTCAATTGCTCTTTTGATGGTATCACAGTCATCATCTTTAAAATTATTAATTATATAATCACGTATTTTTATATCATCCATATTTTTATCCTTTCACATATATTATGTAACAATTTACATATTTTATGTAAAGTTTTTTGAAAATAATCTAAATAATGTTTACAAAAGTAGTTGTATTAACTATAATAATAAGTGAAGTTTAAGATATTCGTGTTAACTTCAATATTAAAATAAAATTAGGAGGTTTAAATGCATTATAGTGTTATGAAGGAAGAGGCAATTAAGGCTCTTAATTTAAAAGATGATGGAACTTATGTTGATGCAACTTTAGGGTATGCAGGTCATAGTGAAGAAATTTTAAAGAAAATAAAAAGGGGTTTTCTATTCGCCTTTGACCAAGATATTCAAGCTATTAATTATAGTTTGGAAAAACTTAAGAAAGTAGGCTCTAACTTTGAAATTATTAAAAGCAATTTTTTATATATGAAAGAAGAGTTAGAAAGCCGGGGGGTTTTAAAGGTTGATGGAATTTTATTTGATTTAGGAGTTTCGTCTCCTCAACTTGATGAAGCAGGTCGAGGTTTTAGTTATCACAAGGATGCTAAACTTGATATGCGTATGGATTTAGATAGTAATTTTAGTGCTTATGATGTTGTTAATACTTATAGTGAAAAAGATTTAGCAAGAATAATATTCACGTATGGAGAAGAGAAGTATGCAAGAGAAATTGCTAGGAATATTGTTGCTGCAAGAACGTATGCACCAATCACAACTACTTTAGAATTAGTTGATATAATAAGGCACAGTATGCCAATTAAAAAAGTAATTGAAAAAAATCCAGCTAGAAAAACATTTCAAGCTATTCGAATTGAAGTAAATCATGAAATTGAAATTTTAGAGGAAAGTTTAAAAAAAGCTCTTTCCATTTTAGATATAAATGGAAAGATGGCTGTTATAACGTTTCATTCGCTTGAAGATAGAATTGTAAAAAATGTTTTTAAAGAATTAACAGAAGTTGATAGTTTAGTTAAAGGTTTACCGGAGATACCTCTTGAATATCAACCTAAATTTAGGTTAGTTAGCCAAAAAGTAATAACTCCAAGTGAAACTGAATTAGAAGAAAATAAAAGAAGTAGATCAAGTAAGTTAAGGGTTATAGAAAGGATAAGATAATATGGCTAAAAAGAAAAGAAAAAGTAAATGCTCAAAACTTGAAAAATTATTATATGTAATTGCTTTAGTTTTAGTTTTAGCATCTCCACTTATCATTGTTTTTGGAAAATCAACTTTATCAAAAGTTAATTATGAAGTTGAAAAAATTAAAAAAGAAATAAGTGAACAAGAAAAACAAAATGAAAGTTTAAAAATGAAAATAAATGAGTTAGCAAGTTTAGAAAATATCCAAAAAGTAATTAAAGATGAAGGGTTAATATTTAATAATGATAATATAAAAAATATTGAATAATTTAATAAAACTTAAGGAGGGACTATGAAAAAAGATGGTAAAGTTAAAGTAAGTAATCTAATTTTAATAGTTGCTCTTTTTTTGTTTATAGTTATAATTGTAAGAGTTTCTTATATTGCTTTATCAGATACAGTTGATAATATTAATATTCAAGAGTTAGCAAGTAAAAGAACAACTAAGACAACGATTTTAAAAGCTAATCGGGGAACTATATTTGATAATTCTAATAATATTTTAGCTCAAGATGTATCAAGTTATACATTGATTGCTTATTTAGATCCTAAAAGGACAACCAATGAAAAAGAACCTAAACATGTTGTTGATAAAGAAAATACAGCTTTAGTTTTAGCTAAGTTATTAGATATGGATTATGAAGTAGTTTTAGGTTATTTAAAGAAAGAAAATGTTTATCAAACGGAGTTTGGAGTTAAGGGACGAGGATTAACAGAACTTGAAAAAGATACCATTAAAGCTGCTAATTTACCAGGAATTGATTTTATTGAAACCACGAAGAGATATTATCCATATGGAGAATTTTTATCATATTTAATTGGCTATGCTAAAGAAGATGATGATGGAAATATGAAGGGTGAGATGGGAATTGAGAAAGCCTATAATGAAGAGTTAACTGGGGTTAACGGGAAAACAGTTTATCAAAAGGATTTACGGGGCTATAAAATTGCAGGAACTAAAGAGGTTACAGAGCCTGAACGAGATGGCTCAGACATTTATTTAACAATTGATAGTAATGTGCAATTCTTTGTTGAAGAAGCAATTAATAAAGCAACCGACGAATACCAATTAGATGAATTAGATATTATTGTTGCTAATGCTAAAACTGGTGAGATTTTAGGATACGGTAGTAATCCTAGTTTTGATCCTAATATTAGAGATATTAAAAATTATTTAGATCCTAATAGTAGTGTTGCTTTTGAGCCTGGTAGTACGATGAAAGTATATACTTATATGGCGGCTTTAGAAGCTGGCGTTTATAAAGGAAGTGATGGTTTCCAATCAGGCTCTTATACAACTAAAGATAAAACGGTTATTAGGGACTGGAAACGGGCTGGTTGGGGTTGGATTACATTCGACCAAGGTTTCAAATATTCAAGTAACACCGGAGTTGTTAATTTAATGGCTAGATATTTAGATGCTAATACTTTAAAAGAATATTTTAAAAAATTAGGTTTTGGGACAAAAGTTGGATTAGGACTTCCTAATGAAGCAAATGGAAAAATTGCTTTCCAATATGAAACTGAGGTTTTTAATGCAGCGTTTGGTCAAGGTATTATGACAACTCCTATTCAACATATTAAAGCCTTAACAGCCCTTGCTAATGATGGTGAGTTACTAGAGCCTTATATTGTTAAAAAAGTGGTTGATAGTGATGGCAAAGTAACTGAAAATAAACGAACGAGTTTAGGGAAAGTTGCAAGTAGCAAGACAGTTGAATATATTAAAAACTTAATGTTACACACTGTAAGTGATAGTGATGCAACCGGATATCCTTATTATATTGAGGGGTTTGATATAATTGGAAAAACCGGAACAGCTCAGATTGCAAGTACGAATGGGAAAGGGTATTTGACGGGGGACGCTGACATCAATCGGAGTGTATCCATTTTATTTCCAAAAGATGACCCTGAAATTATTATCTATGCTGTTGCTAAGAGGTCCCCGTCAGCCGATCCCCTTACTAATTCCGTTCGAGATATTATTCAAAATGTTGCAAAGTACTATAATATCTATAGTTCAAATACTAGTAGTAATGATAAAATTATTAAAATTGAAAGTTACTTAAATCGTAGTCTTGAAACTGCTAAAGCAGATTTAAATAAAGTTGGTATTACCCCAGTTATTATAGGGGATGGAAATATTGTAACTAATCAATATCCAATAAATTCAAAAGTTACTAAAGAAAGTAAAGTATTTTTAGTCACTAATGGTTCTAATATTCTAATGCCAGATTTAAAAGGTTACTCTAAAAATGATTTAGAAGTTTTATTTAAATATTTAAAAATACCTTATGTAATAAAAGGTAATGGTTATTTAATAAGTCAAAGTATTGAACCAGGTCAAGCTATTACTGAAAATATGGAAATTGAAGTTACTTTAGCTAGTAAATTAAAAAAAGAAGAAGAATAACATTACAGATAATTTACAAGGGAAAGATAATTAGAGGGTGTATGAAAAAAGATTTTATTGAAATATTATATGAAAATAGAAAATTTGTTATTATATTTAGTATTTTACTTGTTATAGTAGGAGTTCTTATATTTACATACTTTAGTACTAAACCAAGTGAGGTTTTAGAAAACAAAGTTACAACAACTTTAAAGTTATTTGGACCTGAGAAAGTAACTTTAGCTTTAAATGAAGAATATGAAGAGATAGGTTATTATGCTGTTGATTCAACCGGAAAAATAAAAAGTAAATTAGTTAATGTTCATTCTAATTTAGATACTACTAAACCAGGAATTTATACTATAACTTATGAAATTGATAATGTTGTTAAAACAAGAACCATTGAAGTTTTAGAGACGCAAGAATATATTCCACCAAGTGATAATATAACTTTAAGTTTAAAAGGCGATAAAGTAATTAATTTATCAATTGGTGATAACTATATAGAACCAGGTTTTATAGCTTTTAATAATGATGAAGATTTAACTAGTTTAGTTATGGTTGATAGTAACTTAGATACATCAAAAGTAGGCGAGTATACTATAACTTATAAATTATCTTATAATGGTATTGAAAAAGAAGTAATTAGAACGGTAATTATCCTAGACGATAGTTTAAATATAATAATTAATAAAAGTCAAAGTGGTTATACTAATTCTTATGTTACTTTGAATGTTACAGTTCAAGGGGATAATTTTGTTAATTTAGTATTGCCTAATAAAGTAGTAACTAGTTTAAATAATACTACTTATAATGTTACAACCAATGGAACTTATACGTTTACAGCTTATAATATCAACGGGAAATCATTTACTAAAAGCATAAGTATAAATGAAATTGATAATGAAAGTCCAAGTGGAACCTGCAATGCTATTATTAATAATGATTCAACTTTGATTTCCGTCTCAGCCACTGATAACTTAAGTGGTATAAAAAGTTATGATTATTATGACAACAATAAAAAAATAATAACAAGTAATAATAATACTTATATTCATAGTGCTAAAACATCTAAATATGTTAATGTTACTATCTATGATAATGCTAATAATAAAAAGGATATTACATGTACTATTATGGATAATTCCTATCTTCCTCCAATCACACCTGGAAGTAGTGAAACTATAGTAAAAAAAGGAGAAACCGATACTTTAAAAGTTTATATAACTAAAGTTGGAAGTTATTATATAACAAGAGTTTGGGCGTATGACCCTTATAATCAATTAAATAAATTTGATTCTCCTGAATATGGATCTAATTTATATAAACCATCAGCTTTATTAAATAAAGCTAAAAGTGCTTATAATTTAACAAATGATTTATTAGTTGGTTTTAACGCGAGTGGTTTTTATCTTAAAAATACTTATGATGCTGATAGTGTTGCTAAATATTCTAAATATGATAAAACAAGTGTTGGAACGCTTGTTATAACTAATGGTAAAGTTATTAGAAATGCTTATGATAAAGCTTATAAAACTTGGTATACATTTGGGATTGATAAAACTAACACTTTAAAGATATTTACAGATAGTGCTGGAACTAGCTCATCTCAAATTAGTACTAAGAAAGAATGGGCTAACAAAGTTATTAATTCAGGAATTAGAAATACTTTTACGTTCGCATCTCCCCTAATTGAAAATGGTAAGAAAAGTAGTAAAACAACGAGTATGCCAAGTGCAAGTTCAAAGTTAAACCGTCAAGCTATTTGTCAAATTGATAGCAATAACTTTGCTCTTATTACGGGAAGTAGTTTAAATAGAACCGATTTACAAAATATTATGTTAAATTTAGATTGTCAAACCGGAACTAATCTTGATGGAGGAGGGTCTATTGCGCTTCTTTATCAAGCAAGAGGCTCTAATAAACTTGAAACTATCATTGGTAATAGTAGGGCTTTAACAGAAGTTGCTTATTTTTCTGAATAAATAAAAAAATCAAACATAAACTTTACTGGTGATATGTTTGAAAATAATAAAAATAATTTATATTAGTTTTATTCTAACACTTTTAGTTTTATCATTATACTTAATCAATCAAATAACTTTAAAAAATAACTATCCAGATTTCATACATATAATAACATCGAAATTTAATAATCATGATTATGATTTTAAAATAGATATCATGAGTTTATATATTAAGAGTTTAAAAACTAATAATCATTTTCTAAATAATATCGAAGAGAACGTTCAAGAAGTTTCTAATATTGCTTATAATGAAACTAAACCTATAATTTATATTTATAATACTCATTCGGATGAAGAATATTCTTATCAAAAAAATGATATTTATAATATTGTTCCAAATGTTAAAACTGCAAGTTATATTTTAGAAGATGAACTAAAAAAACTAGGTTTATATAGTATAGTAGAAACAGAAAATACGATTGATTTAGTAAATAAAAGTGGTTTAAAATATGCAGATAGTTATAAAGTAAGTAGGACTTTACTTGAAAAAAGTAAAGAAGAAAATCCGAGTTTAGTTTATTACATTGATGTTCATCGTGATAGTGTTAAAAGAAATGCAACTACTACAACTATTAATGGAGAGAGTTATGCAAGAACTATGTTTTTACTTGGTCTTGAAAACAAGAATTATAATGAAAACTTGAAAATGATGGAGGAGATGGACAATTATTTAAATCAGAATTATAAAGGATTATCAAGAGGAATCTATAAAAAACAAGGTGCTGGCGTAAACGGCATTTATAACCAAGATTTTAGTCCTAATGTATTTTTAGTTGAAGTAGGAGGAGTTGACAATACGATTACAGAAGTTGCTAATTCCTTAAAAGCAATTGCAAATGCTTTATATAATTATATTAAAGATGTCTAATTCAACATATTTAGACATCTAAACTATATATAATAATCTTGGTGATTAAATGAAAAAGAAAATATTTAAAGGTATTCTCTTAGGCTTAATTATTTGCTATTTAGGACTTTACTACGCTTATTCAAATGGTTATTATGAGAAAAAACAAAATGATAAAGTTTTATTAACTAATGAAATGATTGAACAATTTGAACAAGATATTAAAGATGGGCGTGATGTTACAATTGATTCTTATTTAAAAGAAGAACCTGATTATAGTACTAGAACTTCCAAGCTTTCTTTAAAACTATCTAATAAAGCTGAGAATTTAATTGATGGTGCAATTAAATTTATCTTTCAAAAGTTAGGTAGTGTTGTTGAATAATGTCAAGATATGTAAAAAGTAAAAAAATAATTCTTGACCCCACCCACTTATTTATGATATGATTTCATCATAGAGAAAGGTTGGTGACCCTCATGTTAAAATTAACTTTTGTATCAAGAAAATATGTTAACAGTATGATAACTACGGGGGATGAATGTCCTTATACCCAAGTAAATGATATATAATAAAAATACCTTATAATACAAGGGTTTTAAAGAGTTT
>CANRIE010000088.1 GCA_947630585.1 uncultured Bacilli bacterium
TCGATTTTTCAATTGCATTTACTTTTCTAATATATATCAAGCATTTACAAGTTGCATTTACTTTTCCAATTCACCAAAATACACAAAAATACATTATTTGCTTGTTTTAGTCTCATAATCGATTCGTAAAACTATAGCAATACTTATAACTAAACTAAGTAAATATGATCCTCCATAAGATAGAAATGGTAATGGTACCCCAGTTAAAGGCATTAAACCTAATAATCCTCCTAAATTAATTATTATATGAAGTAAAATATACCAAAATACCCCATAGCAAATTAAAGCCCCTTTTGAATCTTTACTTCGTTTGGCAATTAAAAATATCCTCCATAAAACAATAAATAATAATATTAGTATTCCAATTGTTGTAACAAGTCCTAACTCTTCAACAATAATTGCAAAGATAAAATCAGTATATGCCTCAGGTAAATATAAATATTTTTGCGTACTATTTCCAAGCCCTTTTCCAAATAATCCCCCATTATTAATTGCAATATAACCATTACACACTTGATTTCCCGTTGAATAAATTCTTGCACAAGGATTTAAAAAATTAAATCTTTCAATTTGTCTATCAAATAATAATTTAACTCCATTATTTAAAAGTAACAATAAGGATACTAAAACTATAGCTATTAATCCTATCGCACTATTTCTTTTAATTTTATTACTTATTGGTAACTCTAAAAACATAAAAAACACAATTCCAAGATAAAGAAGAGTTGTTCCTAAATCTGGTTGAATAGCAATTAAAACGGCTATTCCTAAAGCCATCAATAAAGGAATACATACTAATTGAACTTTATCACAATTACTTTTTTTACTATAATAACATCCAAAGTATACTATCGTTGCTACTTTTGCAAATTCACTAGGTTGAATCGTAAAAAGTCCAAAGACGTTAAACCAACTTTTAGCATCATTTGAAACTTTACCATAAATTAATACCCCAACTAAAAGTCCAATTGATAAAATCATTGTAACAAAACCAATTCCATAATAATATTTACTTTTTATCTTTAAAATAGCAAAAGAAAAGAATAAACTGCCAATTAGAAATATTAATTGTCTTATAAAGTAATTATATGGCGTTTTATCATGCATATAACTAGTAACATTACTAGCCGAAAATATCATAATAAGACCTATAACTATTAATACAATAACACTTATAACTAACAATTTATCAAGTTTCTTTAGCATAAAATCATTCCTTATTTAAATAATATCTTCAATGTCATCACTAAGATTAGTATTAACACCTATATTTTCAAATTTCTTTTTTAATTCAATATCTTCTAAACTTTCATTTTCTTTTTTTACATCTTTATTTTTATCATTTTTCTTATTTTTATCATTTTTATTATCTTTATTTTTCTTATTTTTAAGTTGAATAATTAGTAAAACTATAGCTGCTATAATTATTAAAACAATTGCAACAATAATAATAATTTTAGGGGTATTATTATTTTTTTCAACAACTACATCTTTTATAATATTAATTCGATAGACATTAGTTAATCCTGATGTATAAGTAACTCGAACTTTAACGATACTTCCATTTTCTAAATCCATATTACCAGTTACAATAACTGTTGCATCAGGACTTACCGTATCATAACTAATATCTAAAACATTAATATCCCCTATTTTTAAATCATATTCATATTTATCTTCTTTAAAATCTAATTTATATCCTGCAATATCTAATTTTTTTAGATTGGCAAGAGCTTTATCTTCTTGGTCTAATTTTTTTACCTTAATTGTATAAACTTTAGTGTTCCCGTCATTTGTAACTGTTATCGTGATTGTATTTTCCCCTATTTGTAAAGTATTAGGTTTATCAATTTTAACCTCAGCTTTAACATCAGTAGGAGTTGCTGTTATATCTAAATCATCAACATTTTTTAAAACTGTTATTTCATAATTAGTTACATCTTTAGAAAAATCAATGTCATAATTTTCAATTTTTATATCTTTTAAAGTTGCATCTTCTTCTTCTCTTCTAGTAACTGTAATAACGTAAGTTACAACATCACCTGACTCTGGTATAACTTTAATTCTAATTTCTTTAGAATCTTCTGTCATATCATAAGTTAATTTATTATTTTTAGCATTTTCAATTTTAGATTTACTATCATTAGGAATTGCTTCAACTTCTAATTTCGTTGATGCAAAACTAACTGTTGCATCATATCTTGTAACACCACTTTTTAATGCTAATTCTTCTCCATTTATGGTAACTTTCTTTAAAGTTGCATCACTTGATTTTTCTTTTTTCGTGATTGTAATTACATAGTCTCTAGTTTTTCCATCTTCGGCTTCAATTGTAACTTCAACCTTAGTTTCTTTATCATCAAGAGTAACTTCTTTAGGCCCTTTTTTAACTTTAGCTTTAGAAGATGATAAATTATAAGAAATTTCGGCTTTAGTTACACTACTATCTACTTCAACTTGAATTTGGTTAGTATCATCACAGACAATTGTTTGACTATTTATAGTTACACTGGTTAATTTATTATCACTACTTTTCTCATTTTCAGTTTCACTTTCTGATCCACTACCACTAGTATCATCACCATTATCAGGAGCTGCATAAACATTGATGTTTAATCCTAATATCAATAATAATATTAATGCTATTTTACTTATTTTTTTCATACACACCTCTATAATATATTAACATTATAGCAAAAAAAAGAATGAATTTCAATATCATTCTTCACTTTTTCTTATTTACTAGGAATTAAGGCAAATCCAGTTACAACTCTTCTTCCTCCAGCAACTGTTTGTCCAAAGACATTTTTAGGATTATTTATTAGTTTGTTGTTAATAACAAGTTGGGTTGATGTTCCTCCATCTAAATTAGCAGCATTATAAGCACCATATAATTCTAATGTATCAATTACTTCTTTCATCGTTGGTCCACTTCCATGGGTACCTTCTGTTACTAAGAACATGATAACTCCATCTTTTCTTTGAGCAATGGCAACACGGGCTGCTCTATCATACCCACCAGCTGAGGTTTGATATTTAATACTTTCGCCGTTAACAATTAGGAATGGTCCAAATTGTAATCCATCACGCATTCCCATTTCAACTGCCTCTTCACCGGTTGCATTAATAAGCAACAATTTATTTTCATCAGTTATTCCAATTATATCAGCTTTATAATTAATAGGAGCCCAAATAACTTTACCATCTTTGATAACATAGCCAAGCGGAGTATCACTTCCCCATCCATCAGGATCAGCAAAACCTCCTCCATTAATGCAAACAATCCCTCCTTCTCGTTTACACATATTTAAAACGCTTTCTTGTCCATTACCAGTATTAAACTTTTGACTACTAATTAATCTAACATTTTCAGGATTATAAATAGCAACTAAATGAGCATCATACTTACCAACTTTAACTTTTAAATATTTATAATCATCATTATCTTTATCTCTTTTTAAAATTGCTTCATCATATTCATTATCATAACTATCTTTTTCGCCTGTATCAATTACAATATCATCTAAATTAACATCATCAGTAACTGGTATATAACGATTTAAATCCATTATTTTTTGAACAGTTTTTTCACTATAAAAAGTATAAGCTATATATTGATGACTCTTAGTAACCATTGCTGTATTAACTAAAGTATTTCTAAAGTCTTCAAATGGTCCATAGAATAATACAAAACATCCAATAACCAAGATATCAACGATTAAAAAGAATATGGTTGATTTTCTCATACTATACCTCCACTATAAATGGTGCTAATTTACTACCATTACCACTTATTATATTTAAATCTTTACTAATTCCAAGACAAGGTCTTACATTTCTTTTAACATTAACCCTACTTGATACTAAAGATCCATTATATAAATAAATATTTGAATCTAACGTATCACTTAAAAAGTAACTTTTTAAACTGCTATTAAATTTAAAGTCATCATCACTTAATATTCCAACTTTAGATTTAACTCCATTAAAATCTACTTCTTTTAATAATTTAGAAAAACTAAGACTATCTAAATAATCTTTTTCTAAATAGGTTTTTAAACTTGAATTACTATATTCATTAGTATCATTATCAAATATTCTTGATTGAAGTAAAGTATCACTTTCTATTTTATAATAATCTTCACCAACTTCATATATAATATAAAGAGAATCATTAATATCTAAATAGGTTCCAACTCCAACTTCTTCTCCCCCACTTGCAATTTTATAAGGATTTTCTCGTTTTCCTTCACCACTTATTAAAATAACATTGTTTTTTAAAGTTAGAACTGGTTTAATTCCATATCTTTCACTTGGAGTATCACTTGCTAAAGTTGCTCCATTTGTATGCCATACTTTTGATTCGGTTTCATTATAAAGCCATAAGTATTCAGAATCTTTTACTAAATAAGTTTTATTATCAACTAAACTATTTAAGATATCTGTTATTCCAAGCAATCTCACATAATCATCATTTGTATATTTCTCACAACTAGCCTCATTTACTTTATCAACTTTAACTTCACATAAAATTGGTTTTTCAAGAATTTTTTCATCGATTATACTTAAAACTTTATTATTTAAATATTCATGAATACTTGATTTGTTATATTCTATATATTCTTTATTATAAGGTAATTTATTAATATACTCGTCTAAGACAACATCAATTGTTTTATCAGCATTAACTTTCATAATTCTAAATAACATATTATTAATTAAAACATAATTGTTAACATTTTCTCCTTTATAAATATAGTTAGCATTATTAACATATACTCCTTCGCCTTCATATACAACTTGAGATTTACTTGTAATGGCATTAGCAAGAGTCATTAAAGTTTCACCATTTTCAGCTTTGGGATTAAAAACTTTATAATATTTAACTAACCTAGATCCATAAAATATGCAACAACCTAATATAAAAATTATACTTACTATACAAAATCCTGTTTGTATTTTTGGCTTTATCATTTTTTTTCTCTTTTTCGTTTTTGACTTCTTCATATATACTCCTCAATTCTATAATAAGATTATACAAAATTATTAGTAATTTTTCAAGTAGTTATGAAAAACTTAAGTTAAACTTCTTAAAACTATTTTTTTATCAATAATTAGTTTGTATTACTATAATATTAATATTTCAAAAAAAGTTAGATTATCAAAACTCTAACTTTCCATTTTAAATTATTTTTTTTGCTATTTTCATTAATAATTTGTTCAACTTCAGGAATAGTCAATTTACTAGCATTAGAAATGATATCAAGAGATACACCTTGATTATAAAAACTTATAACCATTTTTGGAGGACTCCAATTTAAATTAACGAGAATTCCTCTTACAGGCTTAACATAAACTTTTTTCTTATTTTTATTAATTTTGATATCTCTATCATAATAAGAAGATAGTAAGTTAATTGCATAAGCAATACTTTTAATGGGATTATCATAGTAGTTATTGTTTAATTCAAGTAAAATAAATTTTCCGTTCTTTTGTTCAATAAGCAAATCAACATATTTACTTCTTTCTTTTTTCCGAACTCTAACTAATCTGTTTTCTGGAATAAATACTTTACCATGAATATCTTCTATAGAGCATTCAAGTATTTCTTTTGCAATCCATTAGGTTGTAGACATATCATGAGAATTAAATAAATCATGAAATAGTCTATCATCTTTGACTTGTATATTTCGTTGTTCTCTAAATCCGAAGTATCGACAAAATCATTTATGTCATTTTCTTCATTCATTTTTTCTTGTAACATTATAACCTCCTTGTATTCTCGAAAAAACAAATGTTAACCGATCAACAAAGAACACTATAACATAGATTGCAAAATATGTCAAATTTCGTAAATTGACATTTTGTAGACAAAAACTATTTAAATCGCCAAATTGAGAAGAAAAATGGATTCAATTTGCCGAATTAACCCCTAAAAAGAGGATCATTTTTCCAAATTGCTAGTGATTTTTTTACAAAAATTCAAAAAAAATTTTTTTCAGCCTCAAATCGTGATTTTGTTAAATCAAAAAAAGACTACTAATCTAGTTAATAGCCTATTCTTTACCTTATGTTATGATTAATTAGTAGTTTCCTAATAATTAAGTTAATTTTGTAATAAATTCCATTACTTTAAAAATTAACTTTCATAACAATAAGTTAATCACCTCCAATTATAAGTCGTATTCTATATTTAATATAGTGAGTTAAATACAACTAATTAGATTATAGTTCTTTAAGAACTATTTAACTTATCAATGGACTCAAGTATATTATAGTATAAACTTCAAATTTTGACAATTTATTTAATTAAATTTTTTTCAAGTTTACACATTAATTGACATCATTTAAACCTAAAACTTTATCAATAGGTAAAGATATAAGTAATCCTCTAGCCTCCGTTTTAATTCCAGCAAGTTTAGTAATTTCTGTCATTACTTTTTTAGTTATATCTTTACTAACAATATTTAAAACAATATCTTTTTCAGGTTCAATTGCTAAATCCATAAAAACCGTTCTACTACTTCCAAGACTTCTTCCACTTATAACGGTTCCTCCTGTGCAGCCTTTAGATTTAGCTGCTTGCATAACTAAATCACTATAACCTTCTTTAACAATTGTTATAATTAATTCATAATCAACTTCTCTATTTTCCACTATCTCACCTACATTATAACTATCACTTATAAATTTACTTCCCATATTAAGGCTTATTGTAAAACCTATTCCCTTTCCAATTTCTTTAATTTTTAATTTATTATCTAATTCTTTAAATATTATATCTTCAAGATTATCAGGAATAATTGAAAAGTATAAACTTTTTTTTACTTCATCTAGTCCTAAATATTGTAATAAACTACTTGATGCCGTTCCACTTCCATAAGTCATAGCATTATATATTAATTTATGTTTTTTAAATAAACTTTTTAATTTTTTTTCATCATTAAAAATAATTACTAATAATTTCATAAATCACCTGTATTCAATTATTGAATCATCTAAGCATTGGTAACTACTAACTTTTTCTTCAACACTATAGATTAAACCAACTATTTCAATTATTATAACCGGAATTATACTTACTAAAGAAATTACTCCAAAAGCTTCTTTTAAATAATTAGAAGAAACGGTTGATGCAACTCCAACAATAATTGGTAAGAGAAAACTTGAAGTCATATTACCAGCAACAACTCCTGCTGAATCAAAGGCAATTGATAAAAAGTTATTAGGAGTAAAGAAAGCAAATAAAATAGCTAAGAAATAAGTTGGAATTAAAAATATGATAACCGAGTAGCCATTTAAAACTCTAAATAAGGATAATAATACAGATAAAGAAACTCCTATACAAAGACAAACTTCTAATAATTTATCTTTAATACTACCACTTGTAACCTCATTAACATAACTAATTAATACTTTTAAGGATGGTTCTATCTTAGAAACAAAATATCCAAATATCCCCCCAATTGCCATTATAATTAAAGGATTAACATTACCTAAATTACTTCCTAACATAAATCCCATTTTAAAGAATCCAACGTCACCTCCTGTTAAAAACAAAGTAATTCCTACTAAAACCATTAATAAACCGGTTATTACTCCTCGAAGTTCTTTTTTATCTCGACCTTTAAATTTATAAAACAAGAAATACATAATTGTAAGAGGCGACATTGACATGAATACTTGATAAAAATTCATCCATAAGGTACTTAAAAAATCTAATCTTTTTAAAATTGGATCAGAATCATAAACAATATGGGGATGAAATAAAAGTCCTAAAATTAATATCATTAAAATTGGTCCAATTGAACAAATTGATAAAATACCAAATTCGGAATTGTCTTGTTTTTTTCTGCTTCTTTTTGAAAATCCTACACCTAATGCTAATATGAATGGCGCAGAAATCGCTCCAGTTGTAACTGATGACATATCAAAAGCAAAAGGGATAACATCAAAGTTTCCTAACATTAATATAAGAAATATTATTAAATATCCAGATATTAATATATATTTAAAATCAATTCTTTTTAAAATTCTAAAAATTGCTAACATCAAGAATATTCCGATTCCAATTGAAACAGATATTAATAAAACAGGTAGTGGAATCCCATTTGCTTCATCACTAACAGTTAAGAATTCAGGCTCTAAAACCGTAATAAAAGTTCCAAGTAAAAAGCAAACTAATAATATTAATATTAAATTTTTCTTTTTAATTAAACTTTTGCTAATCCCTTCTCCAATTACATTTAATGATATATCAGCTCCACTTGTAAATAAAGTTAACCCAATAATAACCATTAAAGCACTTGATATAAATCTAATTATAGTACTTGTATCAATTTTTAAAAAGAAACTTAAAATAAGTACTAATATTACAATTGGAGATATTCCTGATATTACTTTTTTTAAGTTTTCAACAATACTATTATACATAACTATTTACCACTTATAAGTCGATATAAGAAATTCTGCTTTTCTACCATTGAATCAAATTTACTATCCCGTTTTATATTTTTATATGCTGATTTAGTAATATCATTAATAGTTCCAAGTTCGATTAAATAATTCTTTCTCGTTATAAAATCATCAATAAACATAAATGGTACATTTCCTGAAAACAAGACATTGGCATTTGTTCCTTTTTCCGTTTTTAATACCTTATTCATTCCATATAAAGATGTAACAATTAAAGTATATTTACTACCATTAATATTATCATAAACAGCCTTTAATACTTTATCAATATTAGTTAACTTAGTTTTTAATTCTTCAACTGTACTAACATTATCTATTTCATAATTTAAAATAATCAAGTCATTATTAAATTGATTAATAATTGAAACTATTCCTTCCGGACTATTTTCATAAGGAGTTAAATCAACAAATTTTAAGGTTTCACTAGCTTCATTTTTAAGACCATTACAAAAGTAATTAATGATTGGAATTTTATCAGGTTGGCATAAAATAATTCCCGTTGCTCCTATACTTTCCAAATTAGATACCATACAATATTTAGCCGTTTCTAAGTTATACATAAAAGGTATTTCTTTATTACTAGTAACTAAAAATAATGAATAATATGAAAAGTTATTAACCTCACTTCCAAAAGATATTCCCGATAATAAATTTATAAAATTAGTTAAATTAATATTATCGTAGTTATAGAAGAAGAAAGTATCATCTTTACTAAGTTCAAAATTAGTATTAATCATAAATGGTTTAGTATCTCTTGGTAAAGTACGAGTTGCATACAAAACATCAAACTTTTGAGTAAATGACTGCCATTTCTCTCCTACTTTTGATATAAACATTTTAAAGAAGAAATTCATATCAACATCTTTAGCAGCATTATCAATAGATGATAATCCCATAATAAATCCAATAGGAGCATATGTTCCAAGCTCAATATTTAAGTGATTAAATACTTCTACTAACCCTTTATAATCTTCAACATTAACACTTGATATAATGCAATGTAAATATACTTTTTTATCTTTATTAGGATTTAAATATTTTAATGTTTCTTTTAAATGTTCAATTATCTTAGGACTTGTATCAACTAAACAAAAAATATGTAAATTACCTTTTTTAGTATCTAATTCAGCCTTTAATTTCTGTAATACTTGGTTATTAATTAAAGTTTTATTAACTATTTCTCTATCAATTATACTATAATTATATAATTCATTTACATCAAGACTAATATTTCTATAAGCATCAAAATAATTACTAACCTTTGATTCAGTATCAGTTGAAAATAAATATTTTCCACTTAATTCATCAAAAGTTGGCATAATTGATGCGTCATAGATAGAATAAGATTCTCTTTTTTCCCTTCCAAATCCATTTATAAAAAATAAAACTGTTTTCTTTTTCATTTGCATCACCCTTTATTCTATTAACATTTTATCATACTTTTAGAAAAAAAAATAGATAATTATTCTATTTTTTTACTTTTATATTACAATTTTTTAACTTTAGCTTTTTCTATATATGTAATATCACTAAAATCTGTTAAAGCATTATCTCCAATATTAACTTCTTTAATATTACCATCCTGAATATTTTTATCTATTTCAACAACTATTCTTTCAAATAACTGTCTAATTCCTCTAGCCCCAATTTTTAAATTTAAAGCTTCGGTTGCTAAATTATCCATAAATTTATCAGTCATATTAATTTCAATTCCTGATTTTGAATATGATTTTTTTATTAAACTAACATATCCCATTTCACTTTTAATTATTTCTAAAAGAGTATCTTTTGTTAAATCATTTAATCTAATAATATTTGGAATTCTTGCTAATACTTGTTCTTCAAAACCATAGGCAAGTAAATCTTCTCTCGTGATTTCATGCGATATTGCAGCTGCTGTTGCACTAAAACCTACTTTTCTTGCTGATTTGGTTCGAGCTTCAATTACTTGATTTAAATCTTGACATGCTCCCATTAGAATAATAAATAAGTATTCCGTATTAAATTTTAAAGTTCCTCCAAACATATCAGTTTGAATATCTCGAACATCACCTTCAATTAATGTTAGCAATTCTTCTTGAACTTTAGAACCATAACCAATTCCTTGATTATCTCTTGCTAATTTATCAAATTCATCTAATCCTAATATTCCAAATTGAGCTTTATTAATATTACCATGCGCTGATGTAATAAGTCCAGTTACTAAATCATCAACACTTCTTCCAACATAGCCACTTGCTGTATAACTATTAATAGAATCTCTTTTAAATGGTAATTTAAATAATCTTGCTAATGCTTCAAAGATAGCTGTTTTACCAACACCAGTTGATGCTATCAAGAAAATATTTTGTTTTAATTTTCGGAATTCATCTTCACTGAAACCTTTATACCTATTTAAAGTATGATTATAAAAAGCATTTACTATTCTAAAGACATGTTCATCTTGTCCTTTAATTTCCTTAGTTATTATAGAAACTGCTTCTCTAACTGTTAAGCCATTAATTGTTCTTTTTTTTAGATCAACGTCAAGCCCATCTTGACCTTGATTAACTTTAGTTTCTTTAAAATCTTTATCATCATCAGTAAAATCAGCATCAACTCCACAAGTCCCAATTCTTAAATTCTTGATATCTTTACTATTTAATATTATTTCTTTTTCGCCTCTTTCTTTATTTGCAATTACATATTTAAAAAATCTTAATATTCCTGTAAATCCTTCTTCTGTTTCTAAACCTCTTTCAATTAACATATCAATAAATTGTCTTGAAAATTTTAAAGTTTTACCACTTGCTTCTAATACTTTTTTATATTGATAAATTGGAGATATTCTCTTATTTTTTAATATCCTTCTAGCTAAATCACAATCAACTTCATTCATATAAATAACTTCATTATCAAAACAGGTAAATAATAATTCATCATTTATTCCTAAATCAATATAATCATCAATTGACATTTTCTCATAATAATGTTCGTCAACATCTTTTTCTTCCTCAGGTTTAATATCTATAAAACATATAAATGTTAATAAGGAAAAATCAAATGTTAGTATCTGGTCATCTTTAGTTGGAAAATCTAAAGTTCCTGCCTTAGCCAAGGTTTCTAGTGATTTTAAAAATAAGTTTTCATCTTCATCATCGTCTTTACTATACTTACAAGTTGTAGGATTAATCCCATCAATAATAACTATTCCTCTTTGAGCTAAATAAAAGTTTCCCTCAGTAGCTGTTAATAAACTATTAATAATCCGAGCTGCATCTAATGAAGGATTATCACTTAAAGATGCCTCAATTATTGGTATTTCAGATTCAACTTCTAACATAGCATCTTTTAGAGTTGTTTTTCCACTTCCAAATGGTCCAGCAATTAAAATATTACTTTTATTTCTTTTCATTTCTGTAATATCTAAATCTGATTTAAAATACATTTGATTATTATATATTTTAGCTATTATTTTTCTTATTGCTTCATTTTGACCTAAAATTCTTTTTTTCATACTTACTTCTAAAGCACTAATAAAACTATTTATGTCATAATCAGGCATTAATTTAAAATCTTTGAATTTATCATAAAAAGATATTGTAACATCATTTTTTTCAATAATATCATCAACTATAATTAACTCTCCAGTTTTATCGCATTTGAAAAACTCTGCTTTTTTTCTTGTTAAAGTTTTTCCAAATTCTTCATCAATTTCGCAATAACAGATTTCTGTATTATGATTATCAATAGATGATATATCTTCACCAACAAATTTATCTCCTTTTAAAACTCTAATATACCCATCACTTATTTCTTTTCCTTCTACTTTATCTAATAATTGATAATAATCTTCTTCATTAATATTTAATTTTCTTAATATAATTGCATGCATAAAAAACCTCCTAGAATTATAATAAAACAAACATAAAAAAAAATAAATCGACTTGACATCATTATACAAAAAAAATAAATCAATTATGATTTATCTTCCTTAATTATTTTTTCTATTTCAGAAATACTTAATCCGGTTGCATTAGATAAAATCTCTTTAGTTACATCACTTGAATCTAAATTATTAACTATAATATCTTTTTTATTAGTTTCCATTTCATTTATAAATTTATCTAACTTATCTAAAGCCTTATTAAGTTTAGGAGTTAAATTATCTTGAACATTGTTTAAATAATCTTCTATTTTCTTTTTAAACTTTTCAAACATTAAATCACCTCTTCTATCACTTTTTAACTCTATAATTCATTGTTCCTCTTTTAGTTAGAATTATAGTCCTATATACATTATATTATTATCTTTTGTGATAGTTAAGATACATATTAATGTTTTTAATTTTACAATATTAAACATTTTCTAATAATTATAATTGACACTAATAATTAACGATTTTCTAATTAAATATTAGATTTATATTTTTTTAACTTTACATTTGGATAACACATTTATTGACAAAATATGTATTATTTCTTTTCTTATTTAACCAAATAATTCGACATTTTATATTTCAAATTTAGAAATCATTAAAAGTTATTTATATTCATTTCTAAATAACAAAAAGAGTATTCTCTACTCTTATTCTAAATTACAACTTGAAGTTGCATTTAAAGTTAAATCGGCTCTTCTTCCATCAAGATAAGCATAATAGCCTGCACTTGCAATCATAGCCGCATTATCAGTTGCATACTTAATACTTGGAAATGTATAATTAATATTATTTAGTTCACATAATCTTTGAAACTCGCCTCTTACCCCAGAATTAGCCGAAACTCCCCCAGCCAGAATAAAATTATGAACCTTATATTCTTCAATTGCACGCATCGTTTTTTTAGTTAAGGATTTAATAACAACTTCTTGAAATGACTTTGCTAAATTTTCTTTATTAATAATATTTCCTCTTTGTTCTTCATTATGAACTAAATTAATAACGGCACTTTTAAGCCCACTGAAACTAAAGTTATAGGAACTATCATTTAAAGGAATTGGTAAATTATATGTATCTTCGCCTATACTTGCTAATTTATCAATTTTAGGCCCCCCAGGATACTCAAGATTTAAAACTTTAGCAACTTTATCGAAGCACTCCCCAACAGCATCATCTAAAGTAGATCCGAGTTTTTTGAATGAATAATCTTTATCCATATAAATAAGTTCAGTGTGTCCTCCACTTATAACTAAAGCTATTAAAGGAAATTCTAAACGTTTAACTAGATTATTAGCATAAATGTGCCCTGCTATATGATGAACCGGAATAAGAGGCTTATGGTATAAGAAAGCCAGTGTTTTAGCACATTCAACGCCAACTAATAAACTTCCAATTAAACCTGGTCCATAAGTAACAGCAATAGCTGTAATATCTTCAATTTTTAATTTTGCTTTTTCTAAACATTCTTCTAAAACAAACGTAATATTTTTAATATGAGCCCGACTAGCAATTTCAGGTACTACTCCCCCATATTGTTTATGAATATCAATTTGACTTGAAATAACTGTACTTATCTCTTCAACACCATTTTTTACAATTGAAAAACTTGTTTCATCGCAACTTGATTCAATTCCAAGTATATATATATCTTTCATTTACATCAACTCTTTTTCCATTAAAATTCCATCTATTCCATTATAATATTTTTTACGAATACTAACCTTTTTAAATCCATATTTTTCATAAATATGAATAGCTTTTTGATTATCTATTCTAACTTCTAAAGTAATATTTTTAAGTTTTTTATCATTTCCTAACTCAATTAATCTTTCGATTAAGTTACTTCCTATATGCAAATTTTGATAATTTTCTAAAACGTTAAAATTAACTATCTCAATTCGATCATAAATTAAATAATAGTTTAAAAATCCCACTACTTTCTCATCTTTTAAATAAACTAAATATTTTGTATAAGGATTATTCTCAAAATCTTCTTTGATTTTAATTTTAAAAATATTAGGAAATTTATTTTCTAAATCATTAATTATTTCTGTATCTTCTAACCTTAAATCAATTATCATGATTAATACCTTGTAAATTCTCTTCAGCTTCTGTTAATTTTAAATATTCAGGTAAAACTGCATGAGGATTTTCACTTTCTAAATATTCGTATTTCTTAATTATATTTAGAATATCAGGAGCATACTCAGTAAAGTTTTCTAATTCAAACTTATTTTGAATACCAACGTAAACATAATCTTTATTTGATTTAGAAACTTTTTCTTTTAAATCAACTAATTTTATATATTGATTTTCCATAATAACTATTCCATTTTCATAGATACCTGCATATACAAAACCCCGTCTTGCATCAATAAGCGGAATAATCAATTTTTTACTATCCAAAACACTCATAGCATCTAAACTTGTAATACTTACAATGTCTTTTTTTAAAGACCAAGCCATGATTTTAGCAAACGTCATTCCAATTCTAATTCCAGTATAAGAACCAGGTCCTTTTACAACCATGATTTTATCAATATCAGAAGGCTCTAATTTAGCATTTTTAAATAAATTAGAAATTTCCATAATTGTATATTTAGACATATCACTGCCTAGATTTTTTTTAATACTACTAAGAAGAACATCATTATCAGATATTCCGGCATATAGATAACTTGAAGAGGTATCTATATATAACACTTTCATGAAATAACCTCACAGATATCTTCGTAAACTTTACCATAAGGAATAAGCTTAATGATTCTTGTGTTTTCATCAATAACTCTGATTTTAATATCTAATCTTTCATCAGGTAACTTATCCATAATCATATCAGCCCATTCAATAATAGTAACTCCACCTTTATCAAAATAATCTTCTATACCAATATCTTCTTTACAATCTTCAAGTCGATAAACGTCCATATGATATAAAGGCAATTCTCCATTAGGATACTCTTTTATAATATTAAATGTTGGAGACGTTATATCCTCATCAATTCCTGTTGCTTTAGCAAAAGCTTTCGTAAAAATTGTTTTTCCGCTTCCTAAATCTCCCATTAAACAAATAACCATATTTGGAAATTTTTCTGATTCCAAATTTTCTGCTAACGTTGCTGTATCTCTTTCACAGTAAGATGTAATTTTATATTCCATTTCTATCACCAATATCCATTATACAAAAAAAAAATATGATAGACAACATATTTTTGCTATATTTACAATAAAAATTAAAAAAATGTAAAAAAAAAATTCTTAGCGATTTCCTATTTTAGCATTAACAACTATCGTCGGCGTTAAAGAGCTTAACTTCTGTGTTC
>CANRIE010000089.1 GCA_947630585.1 uncultured Bacilli bacterium
GAATTACTTATCAAGATGTAACTTATGATATTTTAATGAATTTATTTAATTATTATAGTGATAAAAATTTATCTAATAAAAGTGTAAGTAGACATATAATTGCAATTAGAGGTTTTTATAAATATTTAGTTTTAGAAAATAAAATTTCTAATAATCCTTTTAATATGGTCTCTCTTCCTAAAAAAGAAAAGAAGTTACCAAGATATTTAACTTATAATGATTTATTAGAGATATTTCATAATATGGAAATTAAAACTCCTTATGATTTAAGAGATAGACTTATTTTAGAACTTTTATATGCAACAGGTGTTAGGGTTTTCGAACTTACAAATATAAAAGTTTCGGATATTGATTTTTCTAATCAAGCAATTAGAATATTTGGAAAAGGTAAAAAAGAAAGAATTGTTTATTATAATGATGTTGTAAAAGAATTAATTAATAAATATTTAAAAATATACCCAGAGATTAATAAAAAAGGGGAGGAGTATCTAATTTTAAACTATCAAGGTGATAAATTAACAACTGCCGGGATTAGTTATATTATTAATAGGGTAATTACAAAAATTAGTTTTCAAAAACATGTAACACCTCATATGTTAAGGCACTCTTTAGCCACCCATTTACTAAATAATGGCTGTGATTTACTAACTGTTCAAGAGTTACTTGGTCACTCATCAATTTCAACAACAGGAATTTATACGCATGTAACTTTAGACAAGGTAAAAGAAGTATATAAAAATTGTCATCCAAGAGGAGAAAAAAAGAATTAATTATCAAGTTTAATAGGAACTGATTTTAATTCTTCATTAATTTTATCTTCTCTTTTTATTATGTGTAAATAAAGTATAGTTGCCCGAAGTTCTAACTTTAACACCTCATCATCTATATCTTTATAATTAGTAACTATTGGAATATCTAGTTTATCTTTAATTTCTTTTAAGTAAGCCCGTCCTCGATTTGAAAAACCTAATACTCTTATATAATTAAGACTTAGATTCTTAATACTTTTTAAATTCATTAAAATATGCAAAAACATTCGATTAAGTTTGGTATATGGATAACGTTTGGATTTAATTTTATCAATTAATTCTTGGTAGGAATTAACTTTTAAAATAACTTTCTTAATTCGCTTATCGATTCCTTCTTTTACATCATCATATTTTTCTAATTCATTTATTTCACTTATTAATTTATATTTTAATAAATAGAAATAATTATCTAAATAATTAGGAGTTAGATTTAAATATTTTAAAGTTGATTTAGGAATATAAGAAGAAACATCAACATTTTCTAAATAAGATTTTCTAATACTTTTAGCACTTGAAATAGTAGATGTTAGGGTGTCTTCTAAGTAATTATTAGTTCTTTTAATTGTTAAAGGTTTAATTTTATAGTTATTTAACATAATTGTTTTAAGATAAGAAATTGCTAAGATATCATTTGAATATATTAACTTAGTATTTGTTAAATCATATAAAGCTTTTGAAATACTTGCTGGGTAACTATTTCCTAAATCAAGAAACTTTTTAACAAGTAAATCATACTCTTTATTATAAAGCATACAGCGAACTAAGTTTTTAAAAACTTCAATATCGTTAGTTTCACTTCCAAAGACTAAATAATCAATATCTAATTTTTCTAATATTGTAACTGCATATTCCGAAAATATATCGGCTGAACTAGTTGCAAAGGGGAAGGGGAGTTCAATTACAAGGTCAACACCATACTCTAAAGCAATTCTTGTTTTATCCCACTTAGTAAGAAATGATAATTCGCCTCGTTCTGTAAAATTAGTACTTAAAACTAAAGTTATTAAAGAATTTGGAAACATCTCTTTAATTTTTTCTAAATGATAGATATGTCCATTATGAAAAGGATTATATTCACATATTATACCAACTTTTTCCATAACATCACCTAGGTTAATTGTAACAAATATTTCTATTTTTTGCAAATAATTGGGCTTAAATACCTAAAAAATGTGTGAAAAAAGCAAAAAGTGCTTGTAAAAGTTAATTTTATTTGCTATAATCTTAATGGAATTCAAAAGGAGGAACGAGTATGGCAAAGGTTGGAAATAGACAAAGAAAAACTTTAGTTTGTTCTGAATGCAACGAAGAAAACTATCGAACAAACAAAAACGTTAAGAATACAACTGAGCGTTTAGAATTAAATAAGTATTGTAGTAGATGTCAAAAACATACTATGCACAAAGAGAAAAAATAATTGATAGGGTGATAAGATGATAAATGTAAATGATTTTAAAGTTGGAATGACAATTCAATATGAAGGAAATATTTATTCAGTTTTAGATTTTCAACATGTAAAGCCAGGTAAAGGTGCTGCAATTGTAAAAGCTAAACTTAAGAATTTAAGAACTGGTTCAATTGCTGAATATACTTTCAATGCTGGAGTTAAAGTTGAAGCAGCTAGAATTGAAAAGAAACCAATGCAATTTTTATATTCAATGAATGATATGTATTATTTCATGAATATGAATGATTATGAACAAATTGAACTTGCTAAAAGCGTAATTGGTGATGATGCTAAATTATTAAAAGAAAATTTAGACGTTGATATTATGTTTTTTGAAGGAGAAATGCTTGGTATGACTTTACCTGATAAAATAGCTATGAAAGTTATTCATACTGAACCAGGAGTAAAAGGAAATACAACTTCAACCGCTATGAAAGATGCAACTCTTGAAAGTGGTTTAGTTGTAAAGGTTCCAATGTTTATTGATCAAGATGAAGTTATATTAATTTCTAGTAAAGATGGAAAATATGTCTCTCGAGCATAATTTCTTTTTTTTTAATTTTTTTGTCTTTCTTCGACAATTATCTACAAGGAATTTTTATAAAATAGTCTTGGTGATTTAAATTGAGAAGATTTTATATTTTTAATATTAGAAGTGAATTAATGGAGTTATACCATGATAACTCGGATGGTTTATATAAAATATTAGATAGTTTATATAAGATGAATGATGAAGAATTAGATTATGGATATAATTTATTTAAACAAGTATGTATTGGAATTGATACTTTAAATATTAATACTAAATTATATTTAAAAATGCATGATGATCTAGTTTATTCTAAAATTGATAATGAACATATTATTAATAATTTATATAAAGATGAAGTTAGTGTTTTAAAAATTAAAAAAAGTCATATGGTTTTAGATTGTAATAATTCTTATTCAAGTTTCTTTCATCTGTTAAACGAATTTAAATATAATTTTTTCGTTTGTGATTTTCATAGTGGGGATTATTTCTTTTTAACAAGTATCAATTTGGTTGTTGATTGACAGATTAGAAAAAAAGTTATATAATACATACGAAAAAGGGTGGGTTTATGAATAATAAAGTTAGAGAACTTAGGATGCTTAAAATTGAATTAATGGAGTTAAAACGATTTGATTTAGAAAGAAAAAGAAATTATATGATTCAAATGAAAGAATATTTAAATGAAAAGAAGAGTGAAGAAAATACTAATAAAAATGTAAAAAAATTAGTTTTAAAGAAACCTTTTATGGGCAAAATGTATGTTGTTTCATAATTAATTAAAAATTAGTAGGAAGTTGGTGAAGTAGGATGAAAAAAGTTGTTATAGGAATGTCAGGGGGAGTTGATTCAAGTGTTGCAGCTATTTTACTTAAAAAGCAAGGCTACGAAGTAATTGGTTTATTTATGAGAAACTGGGATAGTTCAATTAATAATGATTATCTTGGAAATCCTAATTTAAATAATGATATCTGTCCTCAAGAAAAAGACTATAATGATGCAAAGGCCGTGTGTGATAAATTAGATATTCCTTTATATCGAGTTGATTTTGTAAAAGAATATTGGGATTTTGTTTTCACATATTTTTTAGATGAATTAAAGAAGGGAAGAACTCCTAATCCTGATATTATGTGTAATAAATATATTAAATTTGATTTATTTATTAAAGAGGCTAAAAAACTTGGAGCTGATTATATAGCAACCGGACATTATGCAAGGATTGAAAATGGTAATTTATTAAGAGGAATTGATGATAATAAAGACCAAACTTACTTTTTATCCCAACTTACAAAAGAGCAACTTCAAAATGTATTATTTCCAGTTGGGGATTTAAAGAAAGAAGAGGTAAGAAAAATTGCTTTAGAATATGATTTAATAACGGCAAAAAAGAAAGATTCAACAGGGATTTGTTTTATTGGGGAAAGAAACTTTAAAGAATTTTTAAAGAATTATTTACCAAGTAAACCAGGAAAAGTTGTTGATATTGAAACGAATAGGGAAGTTGGAGAACACCAAGGCTTGATGTATTATACAATTGGACAAAGAAAAGGACTTAATATAGGTGGCAATTCTGACAAGATGTTTGTTGTTGGTAAGAATCTAGATAATAACATTTTGTATGTTTGTTTTAATGAAGATAATGATTATTTAAAAAGTGATAGTTCCCTTGTTTCTGATATGAATTTTATAAGTGATTTAAGGCCCCTTAAAGCAACAGCTAAATTTCGCTATCGGCAAAAAGATATTGATGTTAAAATTGAGTACTTAGATAACAATGAAATTATAGTTTATTATGATAATGTGAAAGCGGTAACTCCAGGACAAGCTTGTGTATTATATCAAGGTGATATCTGTCTTGGTGGAGGAATTATTAAAGAGGTTAGAAAAAATAATAAAAAACTTTGGTATCTATTATAATACTTGACAAAATTTAACAAATTTAGCAATAATAGTTGACAAAATATGAGAATTTGGTAAAATTATTTTTAGGAGGTACAAATATGAGTAAAGTTAGTGATGTTTTAACGGAATTAGGAGTTTCCAAGGTTAGGTTGGCAAAGTATTTGGGGGTATCAAGACAAATGTTATATAATTATTTGGCACTTCCAAATTTACATGATTGGCCAAGCGAAAAAGCAACGAGGTTAATGCAATTATTAGAAATAAAAAGAGAAGCCGATTTAGAAGATTTAGAAATAACTGGAGAATATATTGTTAAAATTGATTCAAAATTAAGTGAAGGAGTTAAAGTTACAATGCCTGGTAATAATTTAATTGATTTAAAAGGATTTAATAGAAAAGAAGTTGAAATATTAACAGATATTACAAATTTATTAAAAGATAAACTTCGAGATGATCATTCAAAAGATACCTATAATTTATATGTTTATTTATACCATTATTTACAAAGTATGGAAAATAATAAAGAACTTCGGTATTTACTTTGTTTTATTTCAAAATTAATGGGATTTACGGATCCAATGGAATTCTTGTTTAACCAAGAGCAACAATTTAGTTTTGAAAGTATTATCTTTAGTGCTTTTACTTTATATAGTCAAGGTGGAGCATCTAAAAGTAAGATTGTAGATTCTCATAAACGCTTTGTTCAAGAAATTGAACGAAGACATGAAGAAAAACTTAGTCGTACTCAAGAATTAAATTCCGTTAAAGAACAAGCTTTAAAAGAGTTAGGGTTTAATAATATAACCGATGATAATGCTGAAGCTGTTTTTGAAAAAATTGCTGAAATTCAATCTCGTGGAAATTAAATAAAGAAGAATAAAAGGTGGTTGTATGAATTTTTTAGAAACTGTAACTAAATATGATGATACTTGGAGTATAACATTTTATTATGTACTAGTATTAGTCCTTTTAATCGGTTTCTTTTGGACATATATGCAAGTATTTGTTAAACCATTGAAAAAGAAAAAAGAATTAAAAGAGAATATCATTTATCAAAATAGTGAAGATGTATTTGAAAAATTTGATCGTGATAATGAATTAAAAAAGAAGAAAAAAAGTACTAAAAAAAATAATAATAAAAAAAGAAAAAGTAACTGAATCAAATCAGTTATTTTTTTTGAGTTTATAGTATTTTGGACTTGTTAGTCCATATTATAAAATATACTAGTATTTTTTTAAGTTTTATGTTATTCTAAATATATATGGAAAATATTGTTAATTATACTTACAAAATGGCATAGAAAAAGAACTAGCTAACTAGTTCCCGCATAAGCGATAAAATTTAAGGATAACCTTATTTTAAACATCTATGACATCTTAAATGGTATTAAGACAATATCATAATAGCATATTTAAGGAGGTAATGTCAATATGCAAAATGCAGAAAATCAAAAAAATTTAAGGAGGCCTTATAATATTGGACTAGATATTGGAACGGCATCAGTTGGATGGGCTGTAATTGATGAAAATTATAAAATAATTAAAAAAGGTAATAAACAAAAGCCTTTATGGGGAGTATATTTGTTTGAGTCAGCTGATACTGCAGCAGAGCGAAGAAAGTTTAGAAGTACAAGAAGACGTTATGATAGAAGGAAAAAAAGAATTAAATTACTTCAAGAAATATTTAAAGATGAAATAGATAAAGTTGATCCAAATTTCTTTAAAAAGTTAGAAAAAAGTTTTTATCATGATGAAGACAAGCCAAATGATGCTAGAATATCCAAAGAAGAAATAAAAAAAATAAGTGCTTATAGAAAAAAGTATCCAACAATTTATCATTTGCGAAAAAAGCTACTTACATCTACTGAAAAAGAAGATATAAGGCTTGTTTACTTAGCAATTCATCATATTATTAAATATCGTGGTAATTTTAATAATAATGATTTAGAAAATATCGATGATATTAATAACTTAGAAATTACAAGTAAATTGAATGAGTTGTTAAATTTAATATATAATAATTGCAAAGATTTATATGATTTATTAGATTCAAATATAGATGAAGATATAATTGCACAAATCGAGGAAGCTTTATTAGATGATAGTAAAACTAAAAAAAAGGAATCATTGGAAAAATATTTTAAAGAAATATTTCCTTTAAATATTACTAAAGCACTTACAAACTCTTTGATAGGCAATAAATTTGATGTAGGAAATTTATTTGCAATTGAATTAGATAAAAAATATGTACTTAATTTAACATCATCTGATTTCGAAAAAAAAATATATGAGATCGAAGAATTAAATGATAATCAATATGATATTCTGTTAAAAATTAAAGAATTATATAACATAATCCAATTAAAGAAAATTTTAAAAAATTGTAATAGTATTTCGGATTTAATGGTTGAATATTATGAAAATAATAAACGAGATTTAAAAGTATTAAGAAAACTATTAAAAAAGAGTAATAATGATTTTTATAAACAAGTATTTGTAAATAATACAACTAATTCTGAAGATGAAAATGAAGAATTAGATGATAAAAAAAGCAATAAATTTTGTTTGTATGTTGATTATATAAAAAATAATATAACTTATGCTGATTTTTCAACTAAACTAATTAAAATACTTAATAGGATTAAAAATACTGAAAATGAGAAAATAATATCTGACATTAAAGATAGATTAGATAAAGAAACTTACTTAAAAAGAATAAATGATCCTACAAATAGTATATATCCTTATCAATTAAATGAAGCTGAACTTAAATTAATAATAAAAAATCAAGGAGAAGCGAATAATGGTTATAAATTTTTAACAGAAAAAATAAATGGAGAATATAAGTTAATTAAATTATTAAAGTTTAGAATTCCATATTATGTTGGTCCTTTAGCTTCTAGTTCTCAAAGTAGTTTTGCATGGATGAAGAGAAAAAGTGATGGTAAAATAACTCAATTTAATTTTGAAGAAAAAGTTGATCTTAATGAATCTGCAAAACTATTTATAGAAAGAATGATTGGTCATTGTACTTACCTAGTAGCTAAAGATAAAGAGACTGGTAAATATAAATATCTTGCTATGCCTAGCAATTCAATTTATTATTCTAAATTTAAAGTATTAAATGAATTAAAACAAATAAAAATATGTAATAAAAGTATTCGTTATGATAAAAATTTTTTATTAAAAATATATAGAGAGTTCTTTTTAACAAAGGGTACTAATGTTACTAAAACCGAATTTCTTAAATATTTAAGAACTAAAGATGAATTATCTATGTACATTGATAAAGATTCTATTGATATCGATAATGATAATGTAACAGGCTATTCCGGAGATAATGGCTTTGCTAATAATATGCAATCATATATTGATTTCTTTGGTAAAAATGGTATTTTTAAAGATACTGATTTAAAAGAAGAAGATGCTGAAAAAATAATTGAACTAATTACATTATTTGAAGATAAAAAAATTCTAAAAGAAGAAATACTTGAAAAATATCCTATTTTAGAATCACGGATTGATGATATTATTTCTAAAAAATACAAGGGTTGGAGTAATTTATCTAAAGAACTTTTGTCAAAGCCTTATTACAAAGATAAAGTAACCGGAATTTATAAGTCAATTATGAATTTAATGGAAGAAACAAGTGAAAATTTCATGCAAATTTTAAATAATAAAGATTATCATTTTTGGGATATGATTAAAGAAATAAATAACGAAGAAAAAGATAGTGATGAATTTAATTATGATAATTTAGTATCAGATCTTGTAGCTTCACCTTCTGTTAAAAAAGGTATTTGGCAAGCGTTAAAAATAGTTAAGGAAATTACTGATTATATGGGATATAACCCTAATTATATATCTATTGAAATGACTAGAAACGATGGCAAAAAAGAAAGAACTACCAATAGAAAAGATAGTCTTATCGAACTATATCAAAAATATAAAGAAGATATAGATGATTATAATAGATTAATGGAAGAGTTAAATTCAAAAGATAGAAAAGATTTTGATGATGAAAAGTTATTCCTTTATTTTCTTCAATGTGGTAAAAGTTTATATTCAATGGAAAAATTAAATATTGATAGTTTAAGTATAGATTGTGATGTTGATCATATAATTCCAAGATGTTTAATAAAAGATGATTCCTTTGATAACAAAGCATTAGTTTTAAAAGAAGAAAATTCCACAAAAGGTGACAGTTTAATAATAGATGGAAAAGTTAGAAAGGCTATGATAGAGTGGTGGACAATATTAAGAAAAAATGGTTTCATTACAAAAAAGAAATATGATAAATTAATTAGGGCTAAATTTTCTTATGAAGATGTTAATAGGTTTATTAATAGACAATTAGTTGAAACTAGTCAAATAACTTTGCATGTTGCAAATATTTTAAAAAATTTATATCAAAATTCTGATATAATCTATATTAAATCTCGCATTTCTAGTGATTATAGAAATAAATTTGAAATATATAAATATAGAGATCTAAATGATTATCATCATGCTCATGATGCATATTTAGCAGTTGCACTTGGATTTTATCAAAAGAAAAAAATAAGAATTGAAATGGAAAAAGATGAATACGAAAATTTAATTGAATCAGAAAGAAAAAAAGAAAAAAACTTAGATAATGGTTATATTATAAATTCTATTCAAGATTCAAAAATTATAGATACAATTAATACCACTTTATATCGAAACGATATTGAAGTGGTAAGAAAACAAGAATTTACAAAAGGCAAAAATAAAAGTAATTTTTTTGCTATAACTAAATATAGCCATAATAGTGTCAAGGCTAAATATGAAATAAAAGATAATTTATCAGTAGAAAAATATGGTGGATACACTAATTATACCTATTCTTACATGATTATAGTAGAATATAAAGTTAAAAATAAAATTAAAAAAACTTTAATTGGTATACCATTAATTTCTATATCTAGCAAAGATAAGGATAAATCAATTGATGATTATATTAAGAAAAATCTAAAATGTGATGAATATACAATCATTAAAGACAAAATACCTTTTAATACAGAAATTATGTTTGAAAATCAAAAATGTGTAATAAGAAGTTGCTCAAATGATAGATCCGAGATTATAAACAATCATGAATTTAAATTGGAAAAAGAAGTTGCTTATAAATATAGATACTTATTAAATTATATATTTAATAAAAAATATCCAAAATATAATCGTGATGGATTTTCTAACTCTAATGAATATAGAAAATATTGGAATGAAATTTTTGATAAACAAATTAATGAACTATTTGATTTAATTTTATTAAAAATGAAAAATGAATATCCACTATATTCTAGTACACTAGATAAATTGGAAAATGTTAAAGCCTTAGGAATTTTTTATAATTTGAAATTTATAAAAAACGATAAAGATGATAAAGACGATAAAGAAAAATCTAAACTTGATATTATATTGGAGTTATTTAAATTGTTAAAATGTGCTCCTATTAATGCTAATTTAAAAGTATTAGAAAATAAACTTACAGATAGAGAAGGTAGGGTTCAGAAAAAAAATATAAATGGAATAATAATTCAAAAATCACCTACTGGTTTAAAGGTTAGAAAATATGAGTTTTAGAACAGTTGTAATTACTAAACAAGCTAAAATAAGTTATAAAAATAGATTTTTAGTAGTTAAACAAGATGTAAATGAAAATTATATTCATTTATCAGAAATAGATACGATTATAGTAGATTCTATTTCCGTATCTATTTCTGCTTATCTTCTAAAAGAACTAGCTGATAATAAAATAAATATTATTTTCTGTGATGAGAAACATAATCCATTTGGAGAACTTCAAACATTTTATTCAAGACATAATTCAAGTAAGAAAATATTAGAACAAATCAAATGGACTATTAAAGATAAAGATAATCTATGGATGCTAATTGTTAAAAATAAAATTTTAAATCAATTTAATTTACTTCAAAAAATCAAAAGCAAACAAGCTAATTTAGTAAAAAGTTATATTGAAGAAGTTGGAGTAGGGGATAAAACTAATCGAGAAGGTCATGCTGCCAAAGTATATTTTAATGCTTTATTTGGTAAAAGTTTTACAAGAGGTGATGGAAGTAATATTGATATTGCTCTTAACTACGGATATGCAGTTTTACTTTCAACAGTAAGTAAAGAAATAGTTAACAATGGCTATTTAACACAACTGGGAATTCATCATAAAAATGAATTTAATCCTTACAATTTATCATGTGATTTAATGGAACCATTTAGAATAGTAATTGATTCATTTGTATATTATAATAAAGATCGAACTTTAGATACTAATTATAAATTAGATATTGTTAATATTTTTAATAACACTTATCTTTTTAATAAAAAGAATTATACTTTAAAAGATATAATAACTTTCTATGTTAAAAATACTTTAGAAGTTTTAGAAAAAGATAAAGAATATAAGGAATTTATATATGAGGGATAGAGTAATGCGAACTATTGTTTTCTTTGATTTACCTAATGTTTATGCAAAAGATAAAAGAAATTATTTATTATTTCGAAAATATTTACTAAGTGAAGGCTTTATAATGCTCCAAGAATCAGTTTATTCTAAAATTGTTTTAAATTCTGAGCAAGTTAATCTTTTATTAGAAAGAATTAGAAAAAAATCTCCTAAAAAAGGAATCATTCAAGTTTTAACTATAACGGAAAAACAATATGCAAATATTGAATATATAATAGGAGAGGGGAGTAGTAAAATTATAAATAGTGAGGAGAAGTTAATTGTTTTATGAATTTAAAAGTTAATTATTTTGAAAATAATATAGTACTAGAAAGTGATAAAGTTCAAGTAATAGAAATTGAAAATAAAAAAATGTTTTTTCGATTTATAAATAATCTTTATGAGATTAAAAATGGCTTTAAATTAAATGAATTATTTTTTTATAATGATAATAATGATGAATTAGATTTATCTAATAAACTAGAAATATATACTAATTTCTTTGATTTAGATTTAAATTCTAAAAAGAATATTAATAATTTAACTAAATTTATAATTAATAATTTAACTGATAATGAAAAAGATAATATATTTAATATTTATAAAAAAGTATATAAAAATTTAATTAGTATTTTAAATAATATTGATTTGCCACTTTCTATTAGTGATTCTTTAAATGTTGAAGATATTATTAAATTATCTAAAATTTCTATTAATGTTAAAAATGATTTATTAGAAAATTTATTATTAATAATTGATTTAGAAAAAATATTTAAAGTTAATAATGTATTATTTTTTATAAATTTAAAACAGTATTTAAATAAAGATGAATTATTAGAATTTTATAAATATGCTATTTATAATAATGTAAATATAGTTTTAATAGATAGTCAAGGATATGGAGTTCCAATTAATTTTGAAAAAAAATTAATTATTGATAGCGAATTAGAAGAATTTATGTTATAATTAGTTTATGAATTGTCATATTACCATTTAAATAAAATTAGTATTTCTATGCGCTAATTGCTTATAGGATTAAAATCATTTGAGGTTTTAGTTCTATGACAATTTAAATGGTATTAAAACCTCCTATAATTTAAATCTTTTTATCTCTTCGTTTTAGTTCTATGACAATTTAAATGGTATTAAAACAAATATGAAATGTATTGCAGATTACGTTTAGTTTTAGTTCTATGACAATTTAAATGGTATTAAAACTTATGCTAGTAATCCAATGTGGTATGTTGAGTTTTAGTTCTATGACAATTTAAATGGTATTAAAACATAATTTTATAATTAAAGATAAACAAGGCGGTTTTAGTTCT
>CANRIE010000090.1 GCA_947630585.1 uncultured Bacilli bacterium
CAAGACTTTTTTAGTACTTTTTTAGAAAAAATTTTTTAAATTTATTTAGTTTGTCTTTTGTATTTGATTAAGTACATAGTAAGTTTATATAAATTTTAAAACGCAATTTCCTATTATATAAAAAATAGGAAACTAGTTCCTATTCGATACTTTCTAACATCTTAACTATACTTATTCCATAACCTCTAGTGTTATCACTTATAACTGTATGGGTTACGGCTCCAATTATCTTATTATTTTGAATGATAGGAGATCCACTCATACCTTTAACTATTCCACCGGTTTTTTCTAATAGTTTTGAATCAGTTATTTTAAATAAAATATTCTTGGTATCATTATTCTTATCAACACTTAAAATTTCAATATTGAAATCTTCTACTTTATTATTATTTAAAGTAGTTCTAATAATAGCATTACCTATTTTTATCTCATCAAGATTACCAACTTCCATTATCACCTTAGAGTTATAGTCATCACTATAAGTACCATAGATTCCAGTTTCCGTATTCTTAGTAATTGTTCCTAAAGTGGTATCAAAATAAAACTTAGCATTTTTTTCACCTGGTTCACCATCACGACTTTTATCAATTGAAACGACGTCTGATTTAAATATTTTCCCGTCTTTAACATCAAATCTGATATTAGTTTTTGAATCGGTTATCGCATGACCTAAAGCTCCATACATATTAGTTTCAGGGTCAATAAAAGTTAAAGTTCCAATTCCAGTTACACTATCTTTTACATAAAGACCAGTTTTAAAAACGCCACTTTCATCTTTAACTAAATTCATCGTTGTAACTTTATTTTCATTATTTCTCTTATAACCAATTGTTAGATTAATCTCATTATCATCTGTTGCAATTAATTTTAACATATCATTAATTGATGTTACTCCTTGGTCATTAATAGATGTTATAACGTCCCCAATTTGCAAATCGCTTTTTTTAGTATTGGTATCATAAAAACCAACAACTAGTATCCCATTACTATGAATATTAATACCAATGTTTTCACCACCTGGGATGAGATATCTTGAATAAGCTAAGGTATTAAGGGGAAAGATAATAAGTGTTAAAAAAAGTATTAGTAGTCGTTTTTTAAAATTCATATAACTCACTCCTCTTAAAATTAACTACAATACTATTATTTGCAAAATTATTTATTTAAACGTTCCAATATTTTACTTTCTAAGGCATTTGGTGTGAAGCCATAATGTTCAAGCATTTCTTGCTTTCCACCTGAGGCACCAAAAGTTTCCATTCCTATAACGTCAGTTGTTAACTCATAATAATAATTAGGACTACCTAAAGTTATAGCAAGAGGATTCTCACGTCTTACTTTTTCTTTTAACTCGTGACTCATATTTTTAAGACATGGAACACTATAAACTTTGGAATCGATTCCAATTTCTTTTAAGTTTTTAGAAACCTCCATAACAATTCCTAATTCTTCACCATTAGCAAGTAAAGTGATATAATCATCGGTTTCATTATTGATTACAACATAGCAACCTTTCTTGACGCCACTTCCTTTAGTTGCATCAGATATTTTTTTGTTATCTCGTGGTAAAATTAAACAACTAGGATTTTTATGCTCTAAGATATCGATGTAGGACGCTAAAAGTTCATTGAAATCAAAAGGCCTGTAAGTTTTTAAATTAGGAATTAAGTCAAGAGATGCTAATTGTTCGATTGGTTCATGAGTTGGCCCATCTTCTCCAACTGTGATTGAATCATGAGTAAATATATAAATAACTCCTAAATTCATTAAAGCAGACATTCTAATACCAGGGCGCATATAATCAGAAAAAGTTAAAAAGGTACTACCAAATGGCCTTAATCCTGATAAAGCCATTCCATTCATTATTGCTGACATTGCATGTTCCCTAATTCCAAAAGAGATATTCCGTCCTTCATATGAAAACTCTGTAAACGCTTTAAATTCTTTTAAGTTAGTTTTACATGAAGATGATAAATCAGCACTTCCTCCAATTAATAAAGGAAATTTACTAGCAACTTCATTTAAAACTTCCCCTGATAAATCTCGTAAAGCTTTATTTTCATAATCAATGTTAAACTCATTTAAGTTATAGGTTATTTCATGATTTATTAACATATCAATTATCGTTTTATCTTTTAATTTTTGATATTTTTCTTGAAATTCTTGATATAAATTTTTAGTCCGAGCCATAAATACGTCTTTAAAATCATCAATTACATCTTGAGAAATTGTAAATGGTGCTTCATATAAACCTAATTTTTCTTTAATATTTAAAATGTCATCATCATCAAGTGGTTTTCCATGAACGATATTAGTTCCTGCATTTTTTGAATATTCTCCAATTATCGTTTTAACAATAATAACACTTGGTAAATTAGAATTTTTAGCAGCAGTTATCGCTTCATCTATACTTTTAGGAGTGTTATCTGATTCAATTACATTAAAGTTAATACTTTCAAAACGTTTTTTAACATCTTCTCTACTTGATGCTTGTAATTTATTGTCTAATGTTACATCATTACTATCATATAAAACTATTAACCGATTTAATTTTAAAGTTCCTGCTAAACTTAAAGCTTCATAGGTAATTCCTTCTTCCATTTCCCCATCGCCACATAAAACATAAGTATAATAATCAATTAAACCATTCGTTTGGCTTTCTAAATACATACTGCTAAGTGCGATCCCAACACTTGTTGCAACTCCTTGTCCTAAAGGTCCGGTTGACATTTCAACAAGAGGTGTTACTTTATATTCAGGATGCCCGGGAGTAATTGAACCAAATTTCCGCAGTTTTTTTAAATCGGAAAGTTCTAAAACTCCAAGCATATATAAAACGCCATAGAAAAGAGGAACACCATGACCAGCTGAAAAAACAAACCGGTCACGATTGACATACTCAAAATTTTCTAAACTTAAATTCATATGACGTTTAAATAATGTATAAACTATACTAGCTGCTCCAAGACAAATTCCCGGATGCCCAGAATTTGCTTCATGGATCATATCAATCGCCAGTCCTCTTAAAGCATTAACTCCTTTCATATCATTTTCATAATTATTTTTATTACCAATATTAAACATAAAAAATTCCTCCAACTTCATTCTATCAAACTTTTTTAAGTTTTAAAAGTAAATTCATTATTATTATGTAAAAAAATGTCAAAAATTAGTCTCCCAACTTTTGACAATTAATATTAAATAACAATAATTCTTCCTTTATAATTTAAATCACCTTGATAAGTATCACTTATAAAAACTTTTAATTTAATATCTTTAGTTTCCTTGCTATTTAAATTATCGATATAAATTATTCCATCCATATTTAAAGAATATATACGTCCATCATTAATTGAATATTTTAAATAATTATTACTAATACTATTATTAAGTAAGTCTCTTGCTATCATGATTTTTATATCTTGATTATTAGAACTTTGATTTGATATTGTTAAATTATAAGTTTTAATCTTATCAATATTTTCCTGATTTCCAACTTTTAAGTTTTCTAAAGTAATATTATCCGATACTAATATATCTTTATTTAAGTAATCACTATAAACTATTTCTTTTTCTCGATAATTTAACCAAATAATAGTTGATACAATTAAGAATATTAATACCTCCAAAATTGATATAAGGCGATTTTTAATTATTTTATTATATTTATCCATTTAAAATACCCCCAAAAATTTGAGGGTATTATAACATTTTATTAATTATTTGTCAAATCTATCGCAATTTTTTTATTAATTTCAAGAGGATAATAGTTAACACCACATTCCCGAAATAATTTTTTGCTTATTTTAACAGAATCCGTATCTTTATATTTATCTGATAAGTAAATTACTTCTTTAATTCCTGATTGAATAATTAATTTAGCACATTCATTACAAGGAAATAAATCAACGTAGATTTTAGCACCTTCCAAGTCTTTTCGGCTTCCTCGATAGTTTAAGATAGCATTAAGTTCGGCATGGCATACATAAGCATACTTGGTATCCATCATTTCCCCATCTCTTCCCCAAGGGAAACTATCATCTAAAAATCCATTAGGTGCTCCATTGTAGCCAATTGATAAAATACGATTGTCGCTTCCTACAATACAAGCTCCAACTTGGGTATTAGGATCCTTGCTCCTCATTGCTGACAATTTAGCAATTGCCATAAAGTATTCATCCCATTTTAAATAATCCGTTCTTGCTTTAGTCATCTTTCTCCCTCCAAATTAGTATCATCTAGTCTTACTATTTTAACTTTTACAAAAGTGTTGGGTTCAACCTCTTCCCTAACTTTAACTCTTAAATAATTATCCGTGTGACCAATAGATATTCCATTTTCACATTTTTCGATTAACACTTCAACATTTTTACCTACAAATTTTTCAAGATATTTTCTTTCTAATTCTTGACTTAATTTAATTAATTCTTTAACCCGTTCTTTTTTAATATTAGCAGGCACTTCTTTTAATTCTTCAGCTTTTGTTCCTTCTCGTAAAGAAAACGGAAAAACATGAATCTTAGCAAACTCCATTTCTCTTGCAAAATCTAGAGTTTCATTGAAATTTTCATCAGTCTCCTCTGGAAAACCTACAATAATATCAGTTGTAATGCTAATATCAGGTCTAATACTTCTAATTGTTTTAATTTTATCACGATAGTAATTTGTTAAATATTTCCGGTTCATTTTCTTTAAAACATCATCACTTCCAGCTTGAAGTGGGATATGTAAATGAGAAACAATTGTAGGACTTTCTTTTAAAACTTGCAAGAAATCATCATTTAATTCCGTTATTTCAATTGAGGAAATCCTTAGTCTTTTAAGTCCTTTAATTTTTACAATTTCTCTTAATAACTCAGGAAAAGTTGTATTTAAGTCACTTCCATAGTGCCCAGTATGAATTCCTGTTAATACAACTTCCTTATACCCATTTTTAACTAAAGTGTTAATTTCTTTTAAGACAACCTCTGGCTTTTTACTCCTTTGTCTTCCTCTTGTATAAGGAATTATACAATAAGTACAAAAGTTTTCACATCCATCTTGAATTTTAACAAATGCCCTGGTATGAGATTCCATATTCTCAATAAACATATCTTCAAAACTATCATCAAAATCTTTATATAATATTTTTTTCTTGTTATGAGTTTTAATATATTCTTCAACTAACTCTAATACCTTTGATTTATCTTTATTGCCAATTATGATACTAACATCACTATTCTCATAATCTTTATGAGCTTCAATCATACACCCCATAACAACTATAATAGCATCTTTATTTTCTCTTATAATCCTATTTATTTCTTTTCTACTTTTAGCATCGCTTTGATTAGTAACACTACAAGTATTAACAATATAAATATCAGCAATTTCATTAGTTACTAGGTAACCATGATTTTTAAAAAGTGATAAAATATACTCAACTTCATAAGCATTAACTTTACACCCTAAATTTACTCCTTTAACTTTCATACTAACCTCTTTTTATTTTTTGTTTAGCATCTACTTCTCTTAAATTAATATTACTAAAATCAATTAATCTTGTATATTTTTCAAGTAAGATATCTCTCGCTTCTTTATCTTCAATAGCAAGTATTTGATATAAATAATCTCCTAAAGAAACTTTTGTTTTTGATACTAAATAAGCAAATAATTCCGAATTTATATAATGAACAACATCCTTGATAGTAATTCCTTGACCTAATTTAATATTACAATCTCCATCTACTATAAATTTACTAGCTAACTTATTCATTTTTTTATCTTTAATTGGTAAATATCTAAGTAATTTAGCAATTGTTAAAGTATTAAGTTTCCCTTTATAAAATACATAAGCTGTTGCAACTAATTCATCATAAGTAAACATACTTCCACCTCCTAAATTGAGCACTAGTATTTATTATATAGAAAAAGAAAACCTTAGTCAAGGTTTTTCTTTAATTCATTTAACATATTTAAAACTTTATTAGTTTTTCTAATCTCTTTATCAAGTTTTTCTAAATTAGCTGTATTTTCAAGTTGAATCTCATTTAAATCACTTTCTTGATTTACTAGGCTTGCTTGATATAAATCTTCAACACTAGGATGTTCAACTTTCTCTCCTGTAAATCTTTCATAAACCTCGGTAATTGAAATTGGTTCATCTTCTAAATCTTCAATTATTTGTAATTCACTAGTTGCTTCAAGTAATTCTTGATAACTTATAATAGCACTATCTTCTTCTTCTTTTTCTAAACTTGTAATTGTATCTTCTAAACTTAATGGATGTTCTAATTCTTCCTTAATCTTTAGTAATTCAAGTTCTGCTTTACTAGGCTCTAATTCTAATACTTCAACCTCATCATTTAAATTATTAGGTTTCACGTCATCCATATCTTCAATTAATATTTCTTCATGATTATCATATGTATTAAGATTTAAATTAGTAGTTACCTCTTGATGACTTTCTTCTAATTTTTCTTGTTCTACTTCAAGATTACTTTCCATATCAAAATTTCTTTGAATAACTAGTTCTCCAAAATCTTCATCTAAATCTGTTTCTATTTCTATTTCTTTTTCTATATCAACCTTATCATTATCAGTTTCTATTTCAAAATCTTCTTTATCTTCTTTAGTATTTTCTATTCGTATATCTTCATCTTCTAAACTTACATTCTTTTTTTCTTTAATTCGACTTATAATCTCCATAATTGACAATAATGCAATTACTAAAAGCAAACTTCCAACTACACTTACTATTATTATAATTTCTAAATTCGTGAATAATTCCATTTCCTTTCACCTCTCGTATTCATAATTTAGCATACTAAGTACAGCAATAGGTGCTGTTTCTGTTCTTAAAACTCGTTTTCCAAGGGAAGTTCTAATAAACCCATTTTTAACAAGTTCTTCTTCTTCATAAGGAGCAAATCCTCCTTCAGAACCTATTACTATTATAATAGTATCACACTTTTTATTAAATTGCAAAACATTTTTTAAACTATTTGACACTTCATTGACGCTTAATAAGATTTTTAAATCGTAATCTAGTTTTATAATGTCTTTTATTTCCATAATATCTAAGACTTTCGGAACAATATTTCTTTTTGATTGGCAACTTGCTCCTTCTACTATTTTTTGCCATCTATCTATCTTTTTTATTTTATCTTTTTCCGTTAATCTAATAATACTATTTCGAGTCTCTAAAGGAATAAATGAATAAGCACCTAACTCAACACATTTTTCAAGAATTAAATCCATTTTATTTTCTTTTACTAAACTTTGACAAATAGTTACTTTAACTTCTAATTCATTATATGTATCCATATCTTCTATTATTTCTGCAATAACCGGATTTAATTCAATTATTTTACATATATATAATTTTTCTTCATAAACTATTTCAATTAAATCTCCATACCCCATTCTCATAACTTTTGTTAGGTGATAAGTATCATCACTACTTAATTTAAATTTATTATCTTCTTTTAACTTACTAAAATATCTTTGCATATCTACTCCTATAAACAATCATTCAATAAACTTCTAATTTTTTTATAAGTTGTACAATTATAATGAACTCCATCAGAGGAATTAGAAGATGTAATTGACAACTTACTTGCTGTATCGCAATATTTTAAATTCTTTATACCACTACTTGCAATTTTATTTTTCATATTACTATTAAAAGCATTAACAGCAACATTTTTTTCATATTTACTTTTAGAATCAATAACTGGATTAATCGATACAAAATATATATAATGATCTTTCCACTGATTATTAGCAAGACTTTTTATTTTGGAAAAATAATTATTAGAAGTTGTTACTCCATTACCAGAAGTAGTTCCAACTCCATTTATTCCTAACAAAATAAAAATATTATAACTCTTATCTAGATTTTTATTTAAATAAGTATTAGTATCAGGAATTGCCGTATTAATAAACCAACTATATCCCATACTAACTTTAGCAAAATATTTGTCATTTGTGCAAGCATTACAATAACTGCTTTTACACATATCTTCGGTTCTTGAATCTCCTATTAATATAAATTTATTTTGACTTCTATCAGGAATACTATTATCAATAATATTACAGTTTACTTCTTTATAATTAGAAGCTTTATCATATACTTTAACTAAAATATTCTCAAGAATACCCCCATAATTATAAAAACTATTTGTTGAAGTTATAAGTAATTTATTATTATTATAATATTCATAATTTTTTATACCACTTTCATTATCACTTGCTGTAACACTAATATTTGTTATATTATTTTCATTAATAATTGCTGTACAACTAGCACTAGGTATATTTTTATCAATATTATTAATGGTTATTGTCTTAGAAAAACTTTTTCCATTCTTATTATAAGCAATAAAAGTATATGTTCCATTTCTATCAACATCATAATTAAAACTCTCATCATAAATTACAATTTGATTTGGTAATGTAAGAGAATCAAAATTTTCTCCTTGAACATCAACACTTAATTTAACTAAATTATTAGTATAATTAGTTGTACTAGGAATAATATTAATTATCAAAGTATCATCTAAAACAATAATTGTTCTAATAATTTGTTTGATATTTCCCTTATCTTCTACTTCATATACTAAGGTATAAGTACCTGCTAAATTAGTATCCACATCGCCCGTTACTACTACTTTTTCATTTAAATTTTCACCATTTTTACTAATTGCTTCAAAACCTGGTTCAATATAAATATCTCCAACTGATAAGGTAATAACACTATTTCCAATTAACTTTAAACTTAAAAATGTCTTATCACTTTCTTCTTTTTCTAAAATCGTAACTTTTCTTGTTTTAACAATATCATCAATTTGATAATTAATAATATAAATACCAGACTTATTAGAATCAACATTATTTATAACCCTAACTTCGTTAGTCCTAATAACTCCATTAGAATCAACTGCATAATAGCCAATTTCTTGATATTCTTCTCCATACTCTAAGGTAATTTCATCATCCCCAAATAATATTAAATCAATATTAGCTTTATTATAAATAATATCGTTGTTCTTTTTATTATTAAGAAAATAAAGACATAATATAATAATAGCAATTAAAATAATAAATATTATTATACTCATTTTTCTATTTTCATATAAAATCTCTATAAAATCTTTCTTCATATTACCAATCCTCCTAATAATATATCAAATTTTCAAAAAAAAATCTACATTTTATTTGACTTTCTAAAAATAATATGATAAAGTTAATAAGCGTAATATTTATATATAAAAAAAGGAGGACATATGGCAATTAAAGCAACTAGCAAGAAACCATTATTTGGTAATCGTCGTAGTCATGCACTTAATGCTACTAAACATACTCAAAAATTAAATTTACAAAATGTAACATTAGAAGATGGCACTAAAGTTAAAGTAACTACACGGGAAGCTAAAAAGTATAGAAAAGATATTAAATCAGAAGAGTAATCTTCTTTTTTTCTTTTTTAAACATATATTTAAGTGATGAAGAAAATATTTAATATAACGTTTACTATCTTACTTGTTTACTTTAGTTTTTATTATACAAATAAAGTATCTAATTTTATTAAAGATAAAGATCCTATTATGTTTAAAATTAAAAGTAATTTAAATAAATATTATAAAGAACCTATTAATGCAATTATAAATGATAATACGATTATTCCAGGGGTAAGTGGTTTAACTATTAATGTTAATGAAAGTTATACTAAAATGAAGAAAGTAAATACTTATCTTGATAATATGTTAGTATTTGATAGTGTTAAACCAACTATTTCTTTAAAAGATAATTTAGATAAATTAGTAATCTCTGGTAATAAAATAAATAATAATGTTAGTATTCTATTAAAAATAAATGATTTAGATATTTTAAAAAAATTAAATAATCAAGATTATAATTATTTATTATCCGAAGATTTTATTAATAATAATATTGATTATTTAAAAACAATTAATAATAATATAATAAGTATTAATGATAATATAAATTTAATAGATTATTGTTATACTAATAATATTAAATCTAAAAGTGTTTGTAATAAACCAACAATTTATTCTAATCCTATAACTTATAATTATACTTATAATACTATAAATAATTTAGATAATGGAAGCATTCTAACTTATCAAGTAATAAATGATAATAGTATTAAAGAAATAAATAAGGTTATATCAACTATTAAGAATTCTGGTTTTAATATTGTAAATCTTGATACTTTATTAATTGAATAGACTAGTTCTATTCTTTTTTTATATTTGTAGTAGTATTTATTTTACTATTTAGATAGTAAAAACGAAGTATTCCTCCATGTATTCATATTACCATATTATAAATTTTTGACAAGTACTTTTTTAGTAAAATTGCAATTATGATAAATAATATCATTTTTCTTTCATTTTAAACTTGACTTTATTATCTCAATTAAATATAATTATTTTAGGATGTATTTAATTTCGTTAGCTGCTAATCCTTTATAGACGAATTTTACTTAAACCATCTTGTTATTGCAATCAAAAAATCCAATATAAAGGAGGTGATACTATGTTTAAGAAAGAAACCTTCTTTCAAGTAGTAGTATTACTACAACTAGGGCTTTTAGCACTAGCACTATTTCTAGCATTAATGCTTGTGAAATAGCAAAAGGCACACTAACGAATCGTCTACGTTAGTGTGCTACCAACCATAGGATTAGTACCTAACCTGCGAGAATTAGGTACATCCTTTTTTATTATATGAAGCATCTCTTCATGTATTCATATTATCATATTTTTTATTATTAATCAAGTATTTTTTTTAATTTCT
>CANRIE010000091.1 GCA_947630585.1 uncultured Bacilli bacterium
ACTTTTCTATAAAAAACTTTATCAGAATCAAATAGAAAACAATTTAAATCTTCAATATATATAACTGGTGCTAATGTATTATTAATAGAACTAATTTCTTTATTTTTTAAAAATTCTTCAAATTCTTTTAAATCATTTAAATAAGTCATAACTACTTTTTCCTTTCTTTTTTTATTTTACATATTTATATGACTTTCATCAATATTTTCAATTGTTATACCCTTAATATTACTAACTTTTTTCTTATATTCTTCAAGTAATTTTTTTAGATTTTCTATTTCTAAATCAAAATCAATATATGGTTTCAACTTGTACGCTTTATGCGATAATCCATAATTTTCTTTTTCTTGAATTAATAATTTAATTAAAGTTACAAGATTGTCACCTAATTTTTGTATATTATCATTATTTAAATTATCGCATTCGTCTTTAAGATATGAATATATTCTTTTGTAAAACTCTCTAACTACCGTTTCATCAAAGACTTTATGATATTCTTTTAGTTCGTATCCTTCAAATTCACGACATCCAACTGCATTATTCATATAAGTTAAAAATAATTCTTCTAAAACTTTACTATCTTTAGTTTCTAAAAATTCTTTTTCTAAATTCAAACATTTTTTAAATTCCCTTTTAGCAATCTTTAATCTATCAACTATAACTATTGGAATATTAAAATCATGAGAGGCTTGCAACATTTCTTGATAAATATCATTATAAAACACAAAGTTATTTTGATCATTTATATCATCTATTATATAAACTATATAACTAGGCATTCTTTTTATTAAAGTACCATCTTCTAAACTAATTGTTCTTTCAATAACCATTTCATTATGATTATGTCTAGTTCCATCAATCATTGATTTTGGTGATAAGAACCGCGTTTTTTTACCTTCCTCAGCTATTACTGAGAAACTACGATTAACAGAGCCTAAATCATAATTACCAGATAATAATAAGGCACTATCTTCATAATCTGTAAAACCTAAAATTGGCCCATTAGGAGGGGCGGTTGCAATTTGGTTATTCCCAATATAACTTGTGCAAATACCATGAACTGCTATTTTAGGTTGTATCCATTCATTTTTATAATTTTTTCTTCTGTTAAAGCCTCCATAAGCTCCTACAACATGTATCATCATATTAAAGTCGTCACTTACTTCATAAAACTCTATTTTTTTTCCTTCATAAGTGACATTTTGTAAACTAGGATTTTTAGATTTATCTTCTTCTCTTACATGATATAAAGTATCTTTATAAATTTTAGCAAATTCTTTTCTAATTGCTGATTCTAAGAATATACCATAATTAAAGTTTATTTCAGATGTTTCTATATTTTGATAAAATAATTTTAATTCTTCTACAGAAGCACATTTCATAATTTTATCTAAAGTTAATAAAATATTTATAATTTTTGGACTAATCTTAGTATCCTCTAATCTTTCCAAATCATAAGCATACATATTATAAATAGTTTCTGCCATATCATAATCAATTCCATATAATTTTTCAAATATAGCACCTTTTAATTTCAAAATATCCATTTTATCTAAATTATTAGCTATATTTTTTAAATACTCATCTTGCTTATGCTTAAATCCACTAGCCGTTAAATCATCTAAACTATCTATATTATATACATTATCATTTTTCTCAAGAATAAAAACTAAATATTTAATTTTTTCATCATCTAACTCGGAAATAGGAATTTTTTCTAATAAATATTTATAATTATTTATATTATCTAATACTTTTATAACAACACTTGTTAAATCAATATCTTTTACATTAAGCATATTAGCTATTTTTATAAAAAATAACAAAGTATTACTATCAAGATTAATTATTTTATCTTGAATATCAGGATATAATGTAAATTTAATTAATAAATTTTTACTAAATCCATCAATTTTTAACATATCAAAATTCAAAGTTTCAAATAATTCAACATTTTTTTCATATAAATATCGAATTTTTTCTTCATATATTTTTTTATCAATTCCATATAAATTAGCAAAATATTCAATATTATCATCATCAAACATAAATTTTCCTGTATTTAATTTATATAATAAATCTTGTTTTTTATCTCTTACATAATTAAATAATTTTTTACTATTAAACCAAGTAGTTGGAATAGATTTTTCTTCCTTAATATATTTTAAAATTATATCACCATAGTTAGTTAATATCTCTTCAGTTATCTCTGGAAAATGAACCCCAAGGTTTAATTTATGTAATAAATCTCTTCGATGTTGATTTAAATAAGTAAACAAATATGTATTTTCATTCCATGGATATGGAACCAAATAGATATTATCAATATATTTTAAAATAATATCGCCATAATCAGTTAAGATTTCTTCCGTTATCTCTGGAAAAAAATCTTTTAAATTTAATTTTATTAATAAATCTCTTCTATTATTTTTAAGATAATCAAATAAATCCTGACTATTTATCCATTCAAAGGAAATCCAATGTGTATCAATATATTTTATTATAATATCACCATAATTAGTTAGGATATCGGAAGTTATTGTTGGAAATATATTATATATATATAATTTAGGTAACAAATCCCTTCGTTCATCTTTTAAATAGTAAAATAAAATTTTACTATTACGTGATAACCAATGCTCCCTTTCACTCGTTAATTCATAATAGGATTTATAGTTGCCTTTATCATCAAGATATTTTATAATTTCATCACCATAATCATCTAATATATCCCATGTTAAAGTCGGAAAAAATAGTGCAAGTTCTAATTGATATAATGACTCTTTTTGATTGTTTTTAATATATTCAAATAAATATTCATTAGTTCTCCAAAAACCAGATGTTATTTTTATATACTTAAGATATTGTAAAATAACATCACCATAATCATTTAACATATCTGAAGTTATTAGTGAGAAAAAAATTTGTAAATTTAATTTATATAATAGATCTTTTCGGTTATTTTTCATATAATCGAAAAGAATTTCACTTGTCCTCCAAGAATTCGGAAGTGATTCAACATCGATATTATCAATATATTCTAGAATAATGTCACCATAATTATTTATATCTTCTTTGGTAAATTCCAAAAATATATCAGTTAAATCAACTTCAGATAACAAACTTTTATCATATTTACATATAAATTCAAAAATATTTTTGTTACTAAAAATTTCACTTTCTTGCCATTCTAAAATATTTCCTGTTCTTAAAAATTCTAATATTCGGTCATGATATTTTGACTCTATCGAATCAAAATTATTTAAATTTATACTTAAAATATAAGAAAATATTTCATCATCATTTACATAATAATCAATAAATATAGGAATAGATAACAATTCTGTAAACACGTCTTCTATAGTTGATGAATATTTTGAAGATAAACCATCATTATCTATAAAATCATGATCAATATAAGATTTAAAAGCTTTTCCTATTTTATCTAAATAATTATTATCATTAATAATATTATGATTTTTTTTATATTCTTCAATTAAATTAATTATTTCTTGTAATTCCATATAAAACCTCTTTACTTTAATTATTTTTTCTTTTTTCTTTTATTTTTTGATATTCTTTTAAAGCTTCCTCTTTATTATCATATTTTTCTAATAAATCAAATAATAATAAGGCTTTTTTAGAAACTTCATTGTAATAGTCTATTACTTCTTCTTCACTTTTTACTTTTAAGTTACTATATTTAATATCATTATCCATTTTATCCTCCTTTACATACTTATATGACTTTCATCAATATTTTCAATTGTTATATTAGGTATATTACTAACTTTTTTCTTATATTCTTCAAGTAGTTTTTTAAGGTTTTCTATTTCTAAATCTAAATCAATATAGGGACTTAACATATATGATTTATGTGATGATGCATAACTTTCTTTTTCATGAATTAATAACTTAAGTAAAGTTACAATATTATCACCTAATTTTTGAACATTATTATTATCTAAATTATCACATTCACCTTTAAGATATGAATATATTCTTTTGTAAAACTCCCTAATTACACTTTCATTAAAAACTTTATGATATTCTTTTACCTCATAACCAGTAAACTCTCGACATCCAACAGCATTATTCATGTAAGTTAGAAATAATTCTTCTAAAACTTTACTATCTTTAGTTTCTAGAAATTCTTTTTCTAAATTTAAACATTTTTTTAATTCTCTTCTCGCGAATTTTAATCTATCAACTATAACTATTGGAACATTAAAATCATGAGATGCTTGTAATATCATTTGATAATAATTATTAGTATCACTAAAGTTATCTTGATTATTTATATCATCAACTAAATAAACTATATAACTAGGCTTTCTTTTTATTAAAGTTCCATCTTCTAAACTAATTGTTCTTTCAATAACCATTTCATTATGATTGTGTCTTGTTCCATTAATCATCGATTTTGGTGGTAAAAAGCGTGTTTTTCTTCCTTCATCAGCTATTACTGAAAAGCTACGATTAATTGACCCTAAATCATAATTACCAGATAATAATAAGGCACTATCTTCATAACCTGCAAATCCTAAAATTGGTCCTCTAGGAGGGGCTGTTGCAATTTGATTATTTCCAATATAACTTGTACAAATACCATGAACTGATATTTTAGGTACATCCCATTCATTTTGAAAATCTTCGCTTCCTTTAAAATATCCATAAGCACCTAAAACATGAATTTGCATATTAAAGTCATCGCTTACTTCATAAAACTCTATTTTCTTGCCATCATAAGTAACATTTTGTAAGCAAGGATTCTTTGATTTATCTTCATCTTTTAATTGATATAGAGTATCTTTATAAATACTGGCAAATTCTTTTCTAATTGCTGATTCTAAGAACATACCATAATTAAAATCTATATCTGAGGTTTCAAGACCACGATACATTAGTTTTAATGCATCTATGGAATCAGTTTTCATAATTTTATTTAAGGTTGATAAAATATTTAAAATTTTGGGACTAATCTTAGTACCCTCTAGTTCTTCTAAATTGCTGGCATACATATTACAAATAGATTCTGCTGTATAATAATCAATTCCATATAATTTTTCAACTATAGCATTCTTTAATTCAAATGTATCCATTTTATCTAAATTACTAACTATATTTTTAAAATACTCATCTTGCTTCTTTTGAAGTCCTCTATCAGTTAAATCATCTATATTATCTATATTAAATATGTCATCACTTTTTCCAATAACAAAAACTAAATTTTTAATTCTTTCCTCATCTAATTCAGAAATAGGAATTTTTGCTAATAAATATCCATAATTATTTATGTTATCTAAAACACTCATAATAACACTTGTTAAGTCAGAATCTTTTATATTAAGAGTATTAGCTATTTTTATAAAATATAATAAAGTATTACTATCAAGTTTAATTATTTTTTCTTGAATATCAGGATATAATGTAAATTTACTTAATAAATTTTTACTAAATCCCTCAATTTTTAATATATTAAAATTCAAAGTTTCAAATATATCATTATTTTTTCCATATAAATATCTCATCTTTGATTCTAATAAATATTTATCAATTCCATATAAATTTGCAAAATATTCTAAATTACCACTTTCAAAGAATAATTTTTCTATATTTAATTTGGATAATAAATCAATTCTATTAGTTCTTACATAATCAAATAATATTTTACTATCTCTCCAATTATCTTGAACAATAGAAACAATTTCTATATATTTTAATATTATATCACCATTATCTTTTAATACTTCATGGGTTATCTCTTTGAAAAATTTTTCTATATTTAATTTATATAATAAATCTTTTCTATTTTCTTTTACATAATCAAATAATATTTTACTATCTTTCCAATTATTTTGAGTAATATAAGATTTTTCTATATATTTTAATATTATATCACCATATTCATTTAATACTTCATGGGTTATCTCTTTGAAAAATTTTTCTATATTTAATTTATATAATAAATCTCTTCTATTTTCTTTTATATAATCAAACAATATTTTATTATTTTCCCATGAATTTGGAATAGAATAAGAGTTTTCTATATATTCTAATATTATATCACCATTATCTTTTAATACTTCATTGGTTATCTCTTTGAAAAATTTTTCTATATTTAAATTATATAATAAATCTTTTCTATTTTCTTTTACATAATCAAATAATATTTTACTATCTTTCCAATTATTTTGAGTAATATAAGATTTTTCTATATATTTTAATATTATATCACCATATTCATTTAATACTTCATGGGTTATCTCTTTGAAAAATTTTTCTATATTTAATTTATATAATAAATCTCTTCTATTTTCTTTTATATAATCAAACAATATTTTATTATTTTCCCATGAATTTGGAATAGAATAAGAGTTTTCTATATATTCTAATATTATATCACCATTATCTTTTAATGTTTTAAGAGTTATATTTGGAAAAAATCTTTCTATATTTAATTTATATAATAAATCTCTTCTATTTTCTTTTATATAATTAAACAATATTTTATTATTTTCCCATGAATTTGGAATAGAATAAGAGTTTTCTATATATTCTAATATTATATCACTATTATCTTTTAATGTTTCAAGAGTTATATTTGGAAGAAATTTTTCTATATTTAACTTATATAATAATTCTCTTCTATTTTCTTTTATATAATCAAATAATATTTCATTATTTTTCCAAGAGTCTGAAATCAAAAAACTATTTCTAATATATTCTAATATTATATCTTTATTTTCATTTAATACTTCAAGAGTTATATTTGGGAAAAATTTTTCCATATTTAATTTATATAATAAATCTTTTCTATTTTCTTTTATATAATCAAATAATATTTTACTATCTTTCCAAGAGTCTGAAACCAAAAAACTATTTTCAATATATTCTAAAATTATATCTTTATTTTCATTTAATACTTCAAGAGTTATATTTGGGAAAAAATTTTCCATATTTAATTTATATAATAAATCTTTTCTATTTTCTTTTATATAATCAAACAATATTTTACTATTTTTCCAAGAGTATGAAAACAAAAAACTACTTTCAATATATTCTAAAATTATATCTCTATTTTCATTTAATACTTCAAGAGTTATATTTGGGAAAAATTTTTCTATATTTAATTTATATAATAAATCTTTTCTATTTTCCTTTACATAATCAAATAATATTTTACTATCTTTCCAAGAATCAAAAAATAGAAAATTATTTTCAATATATTTTAAAATTATTTCACCATATTCATTTAATATTTCAAGAGTTATATTTCCAAAGTATTCTGACAAATCAAACATATATAACAAATTTCTATCATGCTTAATTGTATAAGAAATTAAATCTTGGTTGGCTTTCCAAGCGAATGGAATATATTCATCTTTACGAATATAATTTAAAATTATTTCACCATACTTATCTATATTTTCTTTAGTTATTTCTTTAAATAAATTTCCTAACTCTAATAAAGATAGTAAACTTAAATTGTGTTGTGCTAGATAAATAATAAGGGCCTTATTATTCTCCCATTCCTGAGGAATATATCCTTCATTATTAATATAATTAAAAAATATATCTCCATATTTTTCGATATCTTCTTCTGTTATTTCCCTGAATATGCTTACTAAATCATCTAAGTATAATGAACTTGAATTTTGTTTTGCTAAATAAATAATAAAGTTTTTATTCTTCCATTCTTGTGGAATAGAACCTAACCTATTAATATAATCTAAAAATATATCTCCATATTTTTCGATATCTTCATCCGTGATCTCTTTAAAAACTTTTTCTAATTTAACTACATTTGCTAACATTTTATTTTTTATTACTAAGTCTCTAATTTTATCTGATAAGTTCATAAGCACAACTCCTATTTTAAATTTATATATCATCTATCTTGTTTTATACTTTAATATTATATTATTTTTTATTATATTACAAGGTTATTTCTTTTATTTTACAATTAATTTACAAAAAAAATAGTTAAAACAATATGAATTAACTATTTAAATAAATTATTTATAAATTTAATAAATTCTTTGATGATATCACTTGTCTTACTTTCATAAATAGTATCTTTAGCAAGCGATATATTATCAGTTATTATATTATCAACATTTAAATCTATCATTTTACTTATACTTTCTTTGTTATTAACAGTCCAAACATAGATTTCTCGCCCTGCATTATGAACCTTTTTAACCATAGTTTTATTAACACTTGATTCTTCTATACTAAAGTTATCTGCAGCTTCAAGTTTTAAAATATCACCATAAGCAAGACTCATTACATAAACAGTTTTAATATCTTTTCCATATTTTTTAACATTTTCTAAAACATTATAAACTTGAGATGTGATAACACAAGAATCTTCAAAATGATATTTTTTAATTAAATTAACAACATCTTTTTCAAAGTCTTTTTCATAGCCAGTTGGCTTTAATTCTATATTTAATTTGATATTTTTTTCTTTTGCAAATTTGATTACTTCTTCTAATGTAGGTATTTTTTCACCCTTAAACTTTTTATCAAAGAAACTTCCAGCATCAAGTGTTTTAACCTCATCATAATTTACCTCCCAAGTATTTTTAGAAACACCCGTTGTTCTTTTTAAGTTAGTATCATGAAGAATAATCAAAACTTTATCTTTAGTTTGTTGAACATCAAGTTCAATCCAATCTGCACCAAGTTCAAGGGCTCCATAAAACGCGCTCATCGTATTTTCAGGGTACATTACTGATGCTCCTCGATGAGCCGTTACTTCCATGGTTCTTACGTATTCGATATTAAAATTATATTTATTATTTAACATGGAATAAGTAAATCCCATCCCACTTATTATTACTAATATAATTATGGTAACTTTTAATTTTGGATATTTTTTCTTACTTAAATTTGAATCTATTTTTACATGTTTGATCTTTTCATTTATTTTTTCTTTATGATTATAATATAAAGTTGTAATAACAGCATAACTAATTGGTGTTGATAAAAGAACCATAACTATAAATGATATAACAATTAATAACCACATAATTGTAATTGCTAAATTACCAAATATATTTTTACCTAAAGCTTTATAAACTAAAATAATTAAAACTATTCCAAGTAAGATAAATAAAATATAAATAATTCCTATTATTAATTGAACTAAAACTAACGTTAGAAAATCTTTTATTTTATTTTTTTTACTTAAATTACTACTTTTTATTCTTGATTCTTTAAAATTACAATCTTCAAGAATAAAGTAATTAATTGAATATAACCATTTAAATAAGATAAAGATAAGAAAAATAACTAAAATAATATATAAACTAAATAATAATTTATTTTTAATTATAAAATCTAAGATAAATTCAGGTATTTTAATGGTTGATATAAAACTTGATGATATTCCAAGATGTAAAAAAGGAATTAAGAATAATACTAAGAAAACTATTAATATATTCTTTCTTTTAAATAAATTCTTGGATTTATTAATTGCTAACATAATAGCATCTTTTATTGTTACTTTCTTTTTTTGATATGAGGCATCTAATATAATTATGATGGTACTAATATCAATTAAAGTATAAAAAGTCATTAGTATTATTAAAAGTAATAATAGAATAATCACAAGAGGATTAATTAGAAACTTAAATACATTTTCAAGAGTTAAATACGATAATCCACTTATAGTTAAAGTTAATCTAAACATTCCTAAAAATAAAGGAACAAAAATAATTGTTGTTATTAATTTATATATTAGTTCAAAACTAAATAAAGTTTTTAAATTATAAGTTAACATATTTTTAATTTTTTTTAAATTCATAATAGCCTTCTTTCATTTAATTATTTTAACATATAATTATATTTTAGATAATATTTTTTTTGTTTTTTATGTGAATAATTAGTAAAAATGTCTCTAATTATAGAACGAATAATTAGTGAAAATGTCTCTATCAAATAAATGATAAAATAGTCAATAATTAGTAAAAATGTCTTTATTTTATATATTGACTATTTTTTTTTAATAGGTATAATAATTTTTGTTACTTAGGGGGATATGGCAACGCTGAGGAGCGACCAGAGCAATTAAGTAATGCTAGACAAAAAAGATATATTTCTTTTTTTGGA
>CANRIE010000092.1 GCA_947630585.1 uncultured Bacilli bacterium
AAATTTTTCCAATAATTAAAAGTAGGCATTTCTGCCTACTCCTAGTTATCGGCTATACGGAAACTTCCGGAAGAACCAAATAATGTGTCGTTTTTTTAGGTAAGAAGTATTGCAATATTAAAACAATTTTTTGTTAATTAAATTAGCATTTCTACTTTAATTTCTATTTAACTATTATTTTAATATCCAAAAGTTTAATTAATTCAGGAATAGAAATAATTTTGATTGATTTATCATCAAATTTAACACAGAAAACTGATTTTTTCTATAATAAATTACTAATTAATGGGAATACTATACTTGAGGTGAATTATGAAAGATATTGGAATAGATTTAGGAACAGCTAATATTCTTATATATATAAAAGGTCAAGGAATAGTATTAAACGAACCAAGTGTTGTTGCAATTGATACTGAGACAAAACGTCCTTTAGCATTTGGTGATGAAGCTAATCAAATGCTTGGAAAAACACCATTTAAAGTAAGAGCAATTAAACCTATGAAAGATGGAGTTATTGCAGATTTTGAAATAACTGAAATGATGCTTGATTATTTTGTTAACAAGGTAAAAGCAAGAGGAATGTTTAAAAAGCCAAGGATAATTATTTGTTGTCCGGCTGATACTACTCCAGTTGAAAAAAATGCCATTAGAGAAGCAGCCGAAAAATTAGGTGCTAAAAAAGTCTATCTTGAAGAAGAACCAAAAGCAGCTGCAATTGGAGTTGGACTAGATATCAGTAAACCAAACGGGAATATGGTAATTGATATTGGAGGAGGAACCACCGATATTGCCGTTTTATCGCTTGGAGGAATTGTTGTAAGTAGATCATTAAAAGTTGCAGGTAATGTATTTGATAATGATATTAAAGGATACATTAAAAACAAATATCGCTTACTAATAGGTGATAAAACAGCTCAGATGATTAAACATGAAATAGGTTCAGTTTATGATAGTTCTGATGATGTTGAACTTGAAGTTCGGGGACGAGATTTAGATACGGGACTTCCTAGCATAGTTACTATTAATAGTGCTGAAATAGAAGAAGCCTTATTTGAAGATATATCTAAAATAGTAGTTGCAACCAAAGCCGTTTTAGAAGACACGCCGCCTGAGTTATCAGCTGATATTATTGAAAATGGTGCTATTTTAACTGGTGGCGGGTCTTTAATTGGAGGTTTAAAAGAATTACTTGAACATGAACTAAAAATACCAATTTATCTTGCCGAAAGCCCTTTAACTAGTGTTGCTGAAGGAACGGGAGTTATGCTTGATAATTTATATTTACTTGATTAGTTATTCAAAATAACTAATTTTTTTTTTTAAATTCAATTAAAATAGGCTTTTAAATCGTCTTAATTGCTTTAAAAGTCCATAAAATTACTAGTCTTTTAAATATATAGATGCTATAATTGCAAATGGTGGTAAAGATGTTAAATACGATTTTTTATTCATTAAAGGTTGTTATTGTAACTTTAATAATTTCAGCGATATCTATTATATATGTAAAAAAAATAGCCTTTCATGTTAATGCTTTAGATATTCCAAACGAAAGAAAGGTTCATACCAAACCCATGCCCCGTTTTGGTGGTTTAGGAATTTTCTTTGCTTTTTTAGTTGGCTATATGCTTTTTGGTCAAAATACAATTCAAATGAATTCCATTTTAATAGGAAGTTTTATTATTTTACTAACCGGTATGATTGATGATATAAATCCAATAACAGCAAAAGCCAAATTAATTGGGCAGTTAATTGCTGCAGCTGTTATCACTTTTTATGGTGAAATCCTTCTAAGTGAAGTTACCGTTTTTGGTTTTTACATAAACTTTGGTATATTTTCATATCCTATCACCATCTTATTTATAGTTGCATGTACAAATATAATTAATCTAATTGATGGTTTGGATGGGTTAGCTGGAGGGATATCTGCAATTTTTTTTATAACAATTATTATAATATGCTTTTTACAAGGACGAATTATGAATTTAGAATTCACATTAACCTTGATTATGCTTGGAAGTACCTTAGGTTTCTTAATTCATAATTTCTATCCAGCCAAAATATTTGCAGGAGATTCAGGTGCCTTATTCTTAGGATTTATAATCTCAATTATTTCCCTTTTAGGATTTAAAGGAACCATTTTAACCTCTGTATTCGTGCCTTTACTAGTTCTTGCTATTCCAATTCTTGATACCTTATTTGCAATTATTAGACGAATTGGTCATCACAAAAGAATAACTGATGCTGATAAATTACACTTACATCATCAATTATTAGGAATGAAATTTTCCCATCGAACAACAGTTTTAATAATCTATGCTGTTAACATATTATTTGCAATGGCCTCAATTTTTTACACTTTAAACGAACAAATTAGTCCATATATCAGAATAGGTATATACTTAATACTATTAATATTATTAGCTTGGTTTATAAATAAAACCAATATTATAACTGAAAAACAAATTAAATTTAAAAAGAAGGATAAAGTAGTAGATAAGAAAAAAAATACCAAATAGAAAGAAAGGGTAAAAATTTAGGGGTGGCATATGATTAATTATATTATTTATGAAGATGAAGAATATTTTGAAAAAATTTACCAGAAAACTATTCATCAATTTATGGGTTGTAACAATGACCAATATAAAATATATACATTTCACGAATATAAACCATCAGTTATAGATACTATAAAAAGTTTAAATGGTCAAAACATCTATATTTTAGATATTGAAGTTAAAGGTAAATCAGGTTTAGATTTAGCAAGAGAAATCAGAAATACTAAAAAAACAATGAATGACCAAATAATAATTGCAACGGCTCATCAAGATTTGGTTCAAAATGCTTTCCATAAAAAAATACTTATGGTTGATTTCATATCTAAATTTGATGAATTAGAAGAAAATATTTTTTCATGCTTTAAAGAAATATATGAAATATTTAATAGCAACAAATTCTTTTCCTTTAAACAAGATGGTGAAATAGTAAGAATCCCTTACAATGATATTTTATTTATTGAAAAAAATAAAATTGAAGACTATTTAATTATTGAAACAAACTCTGCAAGTATAACTTATAAAAGTAACATTGCTAAAGTTGAGAAAATTTTAGCATCTGATGTTCGATTTTTAAAAATACATCGTAGTTGTATTGTAAATACTTTTCGTATAACCAAACTTAATACAAGTATTCCAATAATTCATTTTGATAACAAATACACAACCTGTCTTTCCAGAAATAAAAGAAAGTTATTAGAAGAGAGGTGCGTAGTTAATGAATAACCTTCCTGATGATAGCCTAACTTTGCTCTGGTTATTCCTTATAAATCTAGTATTTATAAGTCATCTAATTCTTTTAACGAAATTGCTTGGAAATTCTAAAAGTATTAAAAAAATTTTCCTAATTCCTATTTTTATTATCTCTTATTTAGCTTTAATATTTTTAAAATTTAAATATCAATTACTAGTTTATTTCCTAATAATGTTTCTAATTATTAAAGTTTTATTTAACAAAGATTTAAAAGAAACTTTATTTATTTTGGAACTTGAATCTTTTCTCTATTTTCTAGCAACTATAATTTTATTAATTATAAATAAAATTTTCCCTTTTGATATTTATATGATTAAAAATACACCTTATGAATTTATTGTAATTCCAATTCTAGTATTAATTATATTTATACCCTTAAAAAGTGTTTATAAAAAACTTGTTAATCTGTTTAAAACTGATTTAAATATTATTTCAAAAATTATCTTAATTATAGATTTAATAAGTCTAATTATTGGAATTTATAGTTTAAGTATTATAAACTTTAAAATAACTAATCTAGTATTAGTTCTAGTAATTTTAGTTATTATTCTAGGATTTAGTGCTTTAGTTATAAAATATAATATAGTAAATACTAAATTAATAAAAAAATATAAAGTATTAGAACAATATGTTGAAAAAACAGCCGATTTAGTTGAAAAATATAGTGCTAATATTCATAGATATAAAAATCATTTAATTACTTTAAAAGGTTATATAAAAAACAATAATGATAAAGCTCTTACTTATATTAATAGTCTTCTTAATGATTATAAAAAAGAAGATTATGATTGGTTAATTAAAATTAATTATATTAAAGAAGATAGTATAAGATACTTAACATATTATAAATTAGCGAAGGCTGAAGAAGCAAATTTAAAAGTAATTGTTGATATAAGTGCTAATATTAAAAATATTGATTATGATAAATTTAAGATTAATGAGATAAGTATTATAAATGATATTTTAGGTGAATATTTTGATAATGCCATTTATGCTAGTTTAGAATCAAGTTTAAAAGAATTAAATTTTATGGTTTATATAGAAAAGAAAAAACTAATTTTCTTAATAAGTAATACTTATAAAGGTAATATTGATTTATCTTTAATAGAAAAAAATGGTTATACAACTAAAGGTATAGAACATGGTTATGGATTATATGATATAGGAAAAAGATTAACTAATAATAAAAAAATTAGTTATAGTTATGAATTATTAGATAATTATTTTATAGTTAAATTAATAGTAAATTTATAGTAGTAAATAAAAGATATAAATAGTTTGAAACTAAATATATCTTTTTTTTAGGATAACTTTAACACTTTGGCGAAATATTAAAGTATATTATAGAAAACAATTATTTTCCAAATCTCGACGAAATTTGCATCAATAATTAATTTTCTATAAAGATTGTATAATAAAATTTAAAAAAATAAAAAAAATGCTTTAAAAGGTTATATTTTTACTGATTTTAACAATAAAAATAAAAAAATGATAATAAATTAACTAAAAATAACTTAAAATTAACAATTTACAAAAAAATGGGAAATAAGTTAAAAAATCTGTTATTATAGAATACGTGCATGGCAGTAAAAGGATTGTAAGCTTACAAAATAATGAAGAAAGGAAGAGATGGATTGTGGTTAGAGGTAGAGTTAAGTGGTTTAACAACGAAAAAGGCTATGGATTCATAGAATACACAGATAAAGAAGATATATTCGTACATTACTCAGCTATAAATCAAGAAGGTTATAAAACTTTACAAGAAGGTCAATATGTTGAATTTAACTTACTTGAAACATCAAAGGGCTACCAAGCATTAAACGTTACAGTTGTAAAATCTGAAATTATCGCTTAAAAACGATAGTTTTTTTTCATTAAATGTGTTATTATATTTATATAAAGGAGATGATATTGTGGAAGTATTAGTACGTGGTAATAAATTAGAGATTACCGATGCAATGAAAGATTATGTAAAGGAGAAGTTATCAAAGCTTGAGAAATATACTCTTGATAAGGATGTAAAAGCAACAGTTAATGTTAAAATTAGAAGTTATTCTCAAAAAGTTGAAGTTACAATTCCACTTAAAACTTTAATTTTAAGAGCCGAAGAAGAAAGTAGTGATTTTTATTCTGCTGTTGACCTTGTAATTGGAAAACTTGAAAGACAAATAAGAAAGAATAAGACCAAGTTAAAGAAGAAAGAAAAGGAAGGAATAAAAGAGTTTAATATTGATGATATAATTGATTTATCAGATGATGATGAAAAAGAAATTAAACATAAGAAAATTGAAATTAAGCCTATGAATCTTGAAGAAGCAATTTTACAAATGGAGTTATTAGGACATAATTTCTATATGTATAAGGATAGTGACCTAAAAAAAATTGCTTTAGTATATAAACGAAAAGATGGCGGATATGGAGTTATCGAAGAAGAATAATTAAAGATTAAATAAGCAAATACTTTTCAATTTGCTTATTTTTTGATAGAATAATATGTATTGAGGAGGATTACATGAATATATTAAAAAAATTATTTGACCATGAATATAAAGAATTAAAAAAATTTAATGCCTTAGCAGATAAAATTATGGAGTTAGATAGTGAATATCAAAAACTAAGTGATGAAGAATTAAGGCATAAAACCGATGAATTTAAGGAAAGACTAAAAAATGGAGAAACTTTAGATGATATTTTAGTTCCGGCTTATGCAACCGTTCGGGAAATGGCCTATAGAAAATTAGGTGAAAAAGCTTTTTATGTCCAATTAGTTGGAGCAATTGCTATTCATTATGGTAATATTGCTGAACTTAAAACTGGTGAAGGAAAAACTTTAGTAACCACCTTCCCAGCATACTTAAATGCTTTAACAGGAGAAGGCGTTCATGTTGTAACTGTAAACGAATACTTAACAGTTCGTAATGCTGAATGGATGGGACCTATTTATGAAAGTTTAGGTTTAAGTGTTGGTATTAATAAACGAGAATTATCATCAAGAGAAAAGAAAGAACAATATGACTGCGATATTTTATATACAACCAATAATGAACTTGGATTTGATTATCTAAGAGATAATATGGTTATTAGAAAAGAAAATAGAGTTGGAAGAGGACTTAACTATGCTATCATTGATGAAGTTGACTCAATTTTAATTGATGAAGCAAGAACCCCTCTTATTATATCAGGAGGAGAGTTAAAAAGTGCTAACCTTTATTTAGAAGCTGATAAATTTGTTAAGGGGTTAAAAAGTGATGATGATTATATCTATGATGAGAAAACAAAAGGCGTAACTTTAACCGATGATGGAAACCAAAAAGCTGAAAAATTCTTTAAGATAGATAATTTATATGATATAAATAATTCAGAACTAGTTCATTATATTAATCAAGCTTTAAAGGCTAATTATTCCATGAAAAAAGATTTTGATTATGTTGTTCAAGATGGAGAAGTTTTAATTGTTGATCCTTTTACTGGTCGGATTATGAAAGGAAGACAATGGAGTGACGGGTTACATCAAGCAGTTGAAGCTAAAGAAGGCGTTAAGATTAATCAAGAGACAAAAACGGTTGCAACGATTACTTTCCAAAATTTATTTAGAATGTATAAAAAATTATCTGGTATGACTGGAACAGCTAAAACTGAAGAAGAAGAATTTAGAAATATTTATAATATGTATGTTATAACAATTCCAACTAATAAACCTGTTGCAAGAATTGATTATGCGGATTTAGTTTATCCAACTTTAAAAGGTAAGTATAAAGCAATTGTTAGAGTAATTGAAGAAAAACATAAAACAGGACAACCTATTCTAGTTGGTACAATCGCTGTTGAAACCAGTGAATTAATAAGTGATATGTTAACCAAAAAAGGTATTAAACATGAGGTTTTAAATGCTAAAAACCATGCCAGAGAAGCTGAAATAATAGCAAGAGCTGGTGAAAAAGGTGCTGTTACCATTGCAACTAACATGGCTGGACGTGGAACCGATATTAAATTAACTGATGAAACTAAAGAGTTAGGCGGCTTATGTGTAATTGGTACGGAAAGACATGAATCACGCCGGATTGATAACCAGTTAAGAGGTCGGTCAGGACGTCAAGGGGACCCAGGTGAAAGTCAATTCTTTGTTTCCATGGAAGATGAGTTAATGGTAAGGTTTGGAACCGATAGAATTAAAGGCTTATTACAAAGTATGGGATTTGATGAAGACCAAGCAATAAGAAGTAAGACATTCACGAAAGCCTTATCAAGTGCTCAAGCGAAAGTTGAAGGAAATAACTTTGATACTAGAAAAGCCTTACTACAATATGATGATGTTATGAATAATCAAAGAGAAGATATCTATGAAAGACGAAATGAAATATTAGATAATGATTCAATTCATGATACCGTTTTAGAAACAATTAACTCTTATATTACTTATTTAGTAGATTCTCACTTTACAGATAATAAAATTAATGAAGAAGATTTAAAAGATATTCTTGATATTACTAATGAAAATTTATTAAAGAAAGATATTAAATTAGATGATATTAAAGATAGTTCAGCTGATTCAATGATAGATTTTATTTATGATAAAGTAAAAGAAGAATACGAAGAAAAATTAAGTGTTTTACCAAGTGAAGTTGCCAATGAATTTGAAAAAGCAATTAGTTTAAATGTTATAGATAAATATTGGACTGAAAATATTAATACCTTATCTCATTTAAGAGAAGCTGTTAGAATGCGGGGGTATGGTGGTGAAGATCCTCTTCGTGCTTATACAATGGAAGGATTAGAGTTATATGAAAATATGCTTGATAAAATTGATAAAGATACAACTATCTTCCTATTAAAAGCAGAGATAAGACAAAATATCGAACGAAAAGAAGTTGTTAAAAAGCAAATTACTAATGATACAGAAGAAGGAACAACTAAGCAACCTATCAAGAAAAAAGAAAAAGTTGGTAGAAACGATCCTTGCCCATGTGGAAGTGGCAAGAAATACAAAAATTGCTGTGGAAAATAATCATAAAATCATTGAAAATAAGGAAAATGTTAACGAACAGGTATGTTAACATTTTTAATTTTCATGAAAAAATGTTTTACTTTTAACATACATATATGATATATTTGTATGTAGAAAGGAACGAAAAAAGTAATTAAATATTTAAAAAAATTTGAAGGAGGAATTTATAATGGCAACCTTACAAGGTAAATTTATACATGCTAATGAAACTTTAAATAATGAACTTAATTATATAATGCAAGCTTATATTAATTTTTATGGTGAAGATTATAAAGATTATATTTCAAGCATATTGAAAAATTTGAAAATAATTTGGTATGATGATACGGTGCAAAATAAAGAAAATTTTAGAGATACAATAATCTCATCCTTATCAGAAAATACTATAAATGAATGTTTAAAAAAATACAATCAAAAATGTTTTTCTCAAAGTGCTTATATTGATGAAATAGATGTATTAGTACTACCTTTATCTTATGATAGAACTCATATTATTCATGAGATTAATCATAAAATAAGTTGTCATATTACTTCATTAAAACCACTGCAAATAATTAGTGGTGTGTGTGTTAATATAGAAAAAGATGGTGGAATTGTAAGTGAAAATAGCGATCTTAACGAAGCTATAAATCAGAAAATGACTTTAGAAATATTAGATGAATTAAAAAAGTTAGGATTAAAAATCAAATATACTCCCTCATGGCAGGAAGAGATATTTCCTTTAATTAATTTGTTTTATGAATTATTTAAAGATTCTTTAAAAAAAGTATATATAACTGGTGATATAGATTCATTGATAAAAGATGTTGGTATTGAAAATTATCATAAATATTCCCAAATGATGTTTCTAAAATGTTTTAAATTACGGCGAATGATTGAAAGAGGAAAAAAACAATTTTGTCTGATGATGATATAAAAGCATTAGAAAATATAGTTTATTCTATGAAAGAATGTTACGATAAATCAAAAATTGTCAGACATAAAAAATGATTATAGACCTAGTCAAAGATATAAATTTAAACTATTAAAAGGAGATGTATGGATATGATAGCAGCAACTAATAATAAGGGTAAATTAAAAGAAATAAGAGAAATTTTAGATAATTATAATATATATTCTTTAAAAGATAAAAATATAGATATAGATGTAGTTGAAGACAAAGATACTTTTTTAGAAAATGCTAAAAAGAAAGCAATAGAAATTTATAAATTAACTAAAGAGTCAACAATTGCTGATGATTCAGGACTTTGCATTAATGCTTTAAATGGATTCCCAGGAGTTTTAACACATAGGTTTTTAGGAGATAATGCAACTGATGAGATGAGAAATAATTATTTAATAAATAAAATGAATGATTATAAAGATCGAAGTGCAAAAGTAGTTTGCTGTATTGTTTATTATGATGGAGAAAATACAATTATTGGAGAAGGAGTTATAAATGGATTTATTGCTAAAAATAGAAGAGGAAGTAACGGGTTTGGATTTGATGAAATATTTGAATTAGAAAGTGGAAAAACATTAGCTGAATTAACTTCAATAGAAAAAAATAAAATAAGTGCTCGTGCATTAGCACTTGAAGATTTAAAACTAAAACTTAAATTATCTAAAATTAAATCCAGGATAAATTCACAAATTAGCAAATTTAAGATTATTAATTAATTTCTCAAATTCATTTTCAAAATCCATTCCAAGA
>CANRIE010000093.1 GCA_947630585.1 uncultured Bacilli bacterium
ACCTTTTTAAGATAAATCTTAGCTCTTTGAAAATTTAAAAATATTTTAAAAATTTACACACTAATCTTGACAAGGTCTTGTATTAAATTAAAAACTTAAGTTAATTTACCATATAAGTCAATTGAATGTGGTAAAATAAGTTCAAAAAAATACTTGATTATTTAATAAAAATATGATAATATGAATACATGAAGAGAAACTTCATATAATAAAAAAAAGGATATACCTAATTGTCGTTGTTAGGTACTATTCCAATAATTTGGGCGCACTCTAATGATACAGACAAACGTTAGAGTGCTTTTTACTATCTAACTAGCGAAAGTGCTAGTAATAGTGCTAAGGCTAAAAGCCCTAGTAGTAGTAATACTACTAATTGAAAAAAGAAATCTTTTTTTAACATAGTATCACATCCTTTCATACATATTTTTATATTGAAAAAACATCAAGATAAAAATGTCTGTATAAAAGGAATAGCACCTAACGAATTAGGTATAACCAAATTAATTATATAGTAATAAGATATTAAAGTCAATAATATATTATAAATTATTTATTTTAAAATATCATAATTGTATTAATAGTTATAAAATGATATTTTTTTTAAAAGTAATTGTATTAAATTAAAAAAAGTGTTATCATTGATATGGTGGTAAGATGAAGAAGGATAAACAAGATATTAAAAAAGAAAAGAAAAGTAATAAAGAAAAAGTAAGAGAAGAAAGAAAAAGAATAAAGAAAGAAAAAAAAGAAATAAGAGATTATGATAAATTAAAAAGAGTTACCAAAGTAATTGCAATTATTGCTATATTAATAATAGTAATTGAAGGGATTGCAATGTTAGGTATGAATATTAGAATAGATAATGAAATTACATATTTAGATACTTTAAATAGTATAGAAAATGTTGATAATAAATATTATATAGCTGCAGGATCTAGCAATTTTAAACATAGTAATTATAATACACCATTTACATATGAGTATGAAGATGGTATTCAAAAAGGTAAAATAAATCTAGTTTATGCTGAACAAGCTAAGTTAGTTAAATATGATAATGAGATGAATATTGTCTTTGAAAAAACATTTAAAACTGATTATGCATCAACTTTTTATGATGCTAAAGTTAGTGATGACTTTATAATTGCGGTTGGAAGTTACGTGTATGATAAGAGCCAATTAAGTATTAATACAAGAGATGGTTTAATTGTTAAATATGATTTAGATGGAAAAATGATTTGGAGTAAGAATTATCAAGTTTTAGGAGATACTGAATTTAAAAGTTTAATAATTGTTGATGATGGAATTATTGCTGTTGGTCAAAGTATCTATGAAAATATGGAAATTGGTAATCATCCAACTGGTGGTGGAATAATTGTTAAATATGATTTTGATGGAAATGAGGTTTGGCATAATAACTTTGGAGGTAATAAATCCGGAATATTTAACGATATAGTTAAAGTAGATGATGGATATATAGTATGTGGAAAAGATGCAGCTAACTATGGACTTTTAGTTAAATATAAATTAAATGGTGATATGGAATGGCAAAAGAATTATGAATTTACAGATAGTTATGGTATGTATAAATTAGGAGTTCATGATAATAAAATTTATATTGCAAGTGGTGTTAAAGTAGATGATAATAATCATGATGCGGGAATAATTGTCTATGATATGAATGGAGAATTAATAGATACTTATAAAATAGGTGGAAGTCTTGATGAAAGATTTAATTCTTTAATGTTACTTGATGATAAAATAATTGCAGTTGGTTATACCTTATCAAATGATATAAAAATTGATAAATTAAATTATGTTAAAAATATGAGTGAAGGTATAATTGTTGAGTTTGATTATAATGGAAAGGTCTTAAATAGTAAAGTTTATAGTGGTACTAAAAATGATATTTTAACAGATATTGATTATGCTATCCAAGAGACTTCTGACGAAATTAATAATACTAAACCTTATATAATAAGTGGTTATAGTAATTCAAAGCATGGTTTATTTAAAGGTAATGGTAAAGATTACTATGGTAAAGTATTAAAATACAATGAAAAATTAGAATTAGAAAGAGAATAACAGTTATTTGTTATTTTTTTTACATTAATTGACGAATTATGTTGACTTTAGTAAAAAAAATATATATACTTAAATTATAATAAATGTAGGGAGGCTACGATATATGGAACGAAAGATTAATAATGAACTTAGTAAGTGGAAGACTGATGCTAAAAGGCCTTTATTACTATATGGAGCAAGACAAGTTGGGAAAACCTATTCCGTTTTAGAATTTGGACGAAATAACTATAAAAACATTGCTTACTTTAATACCGATAACTATAAAGATTTATATGATATATTAAAACGAGAAAAAAATCCTGATAAGATTATTATGAAATTATCCGTTTTATCAGGTGAAACAATCATGAAAAGTGATACTTTAATTATATTTGATAATACAAATGATGTTAATGTTATTAAAAGTTTAAAAGTATTTAATACGGAGACTAATTTATATAATATAATAATTATTACTTCAAGAAAAGAAATACTAAATAAATTAAAAGGTGAAGAGTTATATTTTAAAGCAATGTATCCCCTTGATTTTGAAGAGTTTTTAGCTAATACTGATAAAAAACAATTAATTAATTTTATAAGAGATTCTTATCAAAATAATACATCGATGCCATTTCATCAAACGGCACTTGATTTATATAATGATTACTTAATAACCGGTGGGATGCCTGAAGTTGTTGATGGTTATTTAAAAGGACTTGATGATTTAAAACTTGAAAGTATTAAATTAAAAATAATTGATGTTATAAAAAAAGAAACAATAGATGCTAATAATTTAATTGATATTCCAAGAAGTAATGAAGTTTTAAATAGTATTAGTTATCAATTAATAAAAGAAAATAAAAAATTTCAATATGGAAATATTAAAAAAGGAAGTCGTAGTAAAGACTATGAAGCAAGTATTAATTATTTAGGAATGAATCAATTAGTAAATAGAAGTTTTAAACTTAATGATGTTAAAAGTCCTTTAAGTAGTAATAAAGATATTGAAAGTTTTAAATTATATACTAATGATGTTGGAATTTTATATACAATGATGCACATGAATAAAATGAAATTCATGTCAGATGATAATATTAGAAGAACCTTAATTGAAAATGATGTTGCAAATACCTTAAATAGTTTTGGATATAGTTTATATTATTATCAATCAGAAGGGAAAACTGAGATTAATTTTGTTATTCAAAATAGGTTAGGTGAAATAATACCAATTGAAATACTTAATATGAATTTAAGTAAAGCTAAAGGGTTAACAATGTTTATAGCTAAATTTAATGTTAATAAATCAATTAGATTAACTGATGATAATTTTTCAAAGAAAAAAAATATTAAATATGTACCGGTTTATGCAACATTTTGTTTAAAAGATTTGTAGAGGAGGAGAAAATGAGTAATAATATTGGAATAGAAAATTATGATAATTTATTAAATGATGCAAATATTTTAGAAAGTAAAATTGAGTCATATAATTGTCAAGTTAAGAAGTTTTTTGAAAATACTGATATGATTCAGCAATTTTGGAAAGGTGAAGCAGCTAAAGCTACGTTAGATGCAATTTTAAAATATAAAGAAAACTTTACTGATTTAGGATTAGTCTTAAAAGACTATGTAATAACATTAAGAAATAGTGTTAATGCTTTTCAAAATGTTGAAAATGATATAATAAATAGTAGGAGGGGGTGAAAATATGGATGTTGAAATATCACCAGTTGAGATTAGAAAAATGGGTGAAGAGATGAAAAAAATAGCTTCAGATATGATAAATGATTTAAATGAAATAACAGAACGAGTTAATATGATACCTGATAATTTTAGGGGGCAAGGATGCGATATGATAATGCAAAAATACAGTGCATTAAAAGCACATTTTAATGATTTTTATGATAAAGCTAATGAATGTTCTGATCATTTGATTAAGAGTGCTAATACTGCTATTAAAACTGATGTCGCACTTCAGAAAGTTTTAAATGAAAATTTTTAAAGGTTATAAAGGAGATTAGATTATATGAAACAATCGTTAGATCCAGAATTAATTTTATCTTGTTTAAAATACGGAGCTTTAAATATGTTATTAGATGATAATGATAATAATTATTTTGATGAAAAGTTAATCCATCCTAATTATATTAAAGGCGTTTTTACATCGTTTAATGAAATATCAGATTTTTGGTCTAATTTAGTTAGTAAAATTCGCTTTTTTGTACAAGATTTTGATAGTGTACAACCACCTAATATAGATACCGATTTAAGTGAATTAGATTTTTTAGGCTTTAATGGGATGGTAATGACAAAAAGCACCGATTTACGAGTTAGAGATTCTGCAGGTGGAGATGGCAATGTATTAGATAAAATTCCCAAAGGAACTAGACTTAATATTAAAGAGGCCGATGGTGATTATTATAAAGTTGAATATTTAGATTATGATGAAAATGGACAGTTAGTTACTAAAACAGGATATGTATCCAGAGAATACGTTAAAGAAAATCCAAATACCAATAATAAGTTTGAAACTAACCCATCTAGTGGCAATTCCGGAACTAGCAATTTAGGCGCTTCTGAAGGAAAAAGTGGTGTTGATAATACCCCTCTTTCATCATCACCTAACGAAATGGTTGTTAATACTAAAAGTTCAAACCTTAATATGCGTTTAGGAGCAGGTAAAAATTATCAAGTTATAGATACTCTTCCTAAGGGGAGCAAAGTTAATGTTATTGGAAAAGTAGATAGTAATGGCTGGGTTAAGGTCGAAGTAAATGGTAAAGAAGGATATGTTCATTCTTCATATCTTAAATAAAATTAAAACATATACGAGGAGGTTTTATGTTAAGAACTAGAAATGCAGATTTAATAGGTGAAGCAGGAACTTTTCAAAGAAATGCAGCTAATGAGTTAGCCGAAAAATTTAAAAAATTAGAATTAGATGTTGAAACATTAAGAGATTTTTATAAAGGAGCAGCAGCTGATGCAGATATAAAATCCTTTCAAATTGGAATAGCTAATTTTAAAAAAGTAATTGAAAAAATAAATGCTTATGGAAAATATCAAGAAGATATTTTTAAACATGATAGTGAGAGTCATGATAAAGCTAAAAAGGAAGTTCGTGAATTACTTAATGATCCACTTCTAAAAGCGAAAATGCTTGAAAATTCAATTATAAATATTCCTGATGAATTAAATCCTGATGAATTTAATAAAGGAGGTCCTTTTAATGCCTAATAGTGGATTTAGTGTTGATTTGCCTTCAGTTACTAAGCAATTAGAAATTATTGAAGCTGACATTGATGAAATTTCAGATATTATCAAAAAAATCTATGAAAAAATGTTAGATTTAGATGATTCTAAATGGAAAGGCAAAGAAAAAGATAAAATTGATAACCAATATATGCCTTATTTAAACAAATTAGATCAAGAAACAAATGGGTATTTAAAAAGTTATGTTGCACAGATAAAAGAAAGTATTGAGATGTTTAACCAAGCAGATATTGATATTAAAAATACGGCTAGTAGTATTAAAGACATTAAATAAAGGACTATGAAAGGATGATGTTATGAGTTATATATCAACGGAATTTTACGATCAACATTATAAAGATTTACATGAAGACGTTATTAAAGCTTGTGATTGTATAACAAGTAAGCCAAGTTCAGCTTTAAGTGAGAAGATGGATAGTATTGTGAATGTTATTAAAGGCATGAATTTAAAACAAAATAGTTGGACAGGTGATATTGCTGATGATTATGATACAACAATGGATGCAGTTATAGGTGCTATTAATGAGGTTAAGTCAAGTATTGATACAACCTTTAAAAATGCTGAAAATAGTTATAAAGATTTAAAAAATGAATTAGATAGTTTTAAAAAATGTTATGATGAATATATAGAATTGGTAGGCAAAGAACCAATTTTAGAATCTGCTAAGTATGAATATTACGTAAATGATAAAGATGAAAATGGAGTAAGTTATCAAAAGAAATTATATGATAATGAGGCTTGGGGTACTGATCATAATTCATGGCTTGAAGATGTTCAAAGCAAAGAAGATGATTGCAAAACATATAAAATAACAATTGATAACATGGAGAAGACTTTAAGTGATATTGATACAGAAGCTATAAAATTAAATAATTCTTCTAATAGTTCAGTTACTAATTTAAGCAAATTAAATTTAGGAAATATGTTTATTTTACCTAATAATTTGCCAATTGATTCCCAACTTGAATATATAACTAGTGGTTTAGGATGGGTTGGAGCTAGTCCTTTTAACACTCGTTATACACAAAGTAATATACCAGGCGTTAGTTTTGCTGGTGGGCCATTAAACTCTACTGGTTGTGCTGGTGTCGCTTTTAATCATGCTATAGCTTGTGCATTAACTGATGAGTATGGCGTACCTATAGATATTGGTCGGGGGGATTTTCTTAAAAAAATTTATAAAGACAATGGTTCCGGTTCGACAACTTATGGTACAGAGGGTTATAGTTGGACTCCGAGATTACCTAAAGATATTACTAATAGTTTTAAAGATGTATCAATTATTCAATTAAAATCTAATTATAATGGTGTATTAAATTATGATGAAATAAAGAAAATTACTGATGCTGGTGGAATTATTGTTGAAAGTATTAAAGGTGAAAGCCATTTTGGAACAATTTATGGAGTTAATGATGCTAAAAAAACCGTTTATTTTAATGATCCGGGTTTTCAAGGTAATAGTGAAGTAAAAGTTGGAGCTCGCCAATTAAACTATAAAGGAACAAAAAAAGGAGATGTTTCCGGAAAAGCCGTTTGGATAGTATTTGGTAATAAACATATTACAGGAGATAGTACTACTGTATCAGTTGAAGGTTTAGATTTAGGTGAATTAAATTCAGGTGTTGAAGCCTTTTATACAAATGGTAATAAATATGATGTTTCTGTAAATGGTGATGGTTCATTAAATGTTCCTGATTTACAAAATAATGTATATTCAATATAATATAAATGTATAAAAAAATAATTAAATTATAAAATAGTAATGGTGATAAGATGAATATTAATAAAAAAATTATTCTAATAGACACAATTGCTATTTTTATTTGTATGTTTCTATTTCATTCAATTTATAACTTAATTCCTAATTTTTTAACAGCGGCTTTATTTCCAGTTAATGAAAGTTTATATGAACATTTAAAACTTATTTATGTTACGCAAGTTATTGTTGGATTAATAATATATATTGTCTTAGTAATTAAAAAGATTAAAGTTAATAACTACTTTTTAGGATTACTCGCATCAACCATTTTAAATATAGTTATATACTTTCTAATTTTTATTCCCTTATATAATAGATTTGGAGAAAGTTTAATTTTAGCTATGGGATTATTTTTAATAACTTTAATAATAACCGAATATATATTCTATAAAATTATTAATAAGGAAGATTTGGATACTTTAAATTTTACAAGTATAATTCTAATTTCTTTAATTTGGGTAATACTTGTTTACTTAACTTTAAATCCTCTCCATAACGACTTTTTCTTTGATACTAAAGAAGAAAAATATGGATTAAACGAATATTTAAATTGATAGTTGAAATTAAAAATATTTAGTGCTATAATTTTGAAACGAGTGATTTTTATGAAAAAAAGTATTATGATTAAATGTCCAATGGCTTTAACTTTATTTCTAAATTTAGAAAAAATTAACCCAAGTATTAAAGCCAAATTAATAAATCAAACAGTTGAGGTTAACTATACCCAAGAAAGTGATATGATTGAAATAAGTAGTAATGATAAATTTGAAATATTAGAATTAGATGATAAAGAAAAAGAAGTTATCTTAAAAACCATAACTTTATTTGAAAAAATAGCTAAAATAAAAATAAATGATTTAAAAATAAAAATTACGAGAATTAATTTACGATTATCAAGTTTTGATAGTATTATTGCTGGCTTGTTAATTGGTTTAAATGAATATTATCATACTAATTTAGATAATAATTATTTAAAAAAGATTGCTTTAGAAATTAGTCCTTTAGTATCATATTTTCTAATTGGAGGATTTAAAAAAATAAGTGAAGAAAAAGGCGAAATCACGTCTTTACCTAAAAATCCTTATCAAAGTTATTTAGTTGTTGATAAAAAAGAAAATTTAATTATTCCAGATACTGAGGTTATAAAATATGGAGTAGTAAGTAAAGATTATAAAAAGAATTTCCCTTATACAGATTATGAGAAACCAAGAGAACTTAACTATTTAGATATAAAAATGTTTTTAAATAATTATGGTGATTTAATTGGAAGTTTAATTGGTAATACTTCTCTTTATTTAATTACTTCTAAAAATGAAGCTATCTTATCTCAAATTAAATTCAGGTTACAAAAAGAATTTCCAAACTATAATGTCTATTCAGTTTGTAATTCAGAGGGCGTTAAAATGTTAGTAAAATATTCCTAAAATAGGAATTTTTTCTTTTTTTCTTCAAAATACTACAAAATTTTTCTAGTTTGTGATATTATTATGGTGTATGGTTGGAGGAATTCTATGGATATAAAAATAATAATTTTAATCATTACTTTCGTAATAATTATTATAACTATTCTTAGTATCTTATTAATAAGAAGGTATAATCATAAAAAATTACTTAAAAAAGTTAATAATTTAGATATCTTAAGAAATGAAATATTATCAATACCTTTATTAAATGAAATCGATAAAATTCATAATTTATCTAAGGGAGAACAGTTAGAAGAGAAAGTTAATAACTATAAAAATATTTATTATGAATTAAAAGATACCTCATTTGCAAGTATTGATGATATGATAGTTGAACTTGATTTTATTGCTAATAGTAAACATAAAAAAGAATTTTTAGAGAAATATACAAGGTGTGAGTTAGAATTATATAAGAATAAATATTTAATTAATCATATGATTTTAGAATTAAAAGAATTAACGTCATATGAGGATAAATATCGAGGTATTGTAATTAAATTAAAAAATAAATACCGGATGGCGACTCGTGAATACGAGAATAACCGAGATTTATATGGAATTTTAGCTGATAATATTAGTATGCAATTTGAAAATATTGATAAAAGATTTCAAGATTTTGAACTAGTTATTAATGAAAAACTTTATAATGAAGTAGTTTTAGTTGTTAAATCATTAGAAGTTATGATAGCACATATTACTACGATAATAGAAGAAGTTCCAGATATTTTAGTTTTAGTAAATGATTTAATACCAGGGAGAGTAAAAGAACTTAACTTATTAAGAGAAAGTATGCTTGAAGAAGGATTTACTTTAAATTTCATGAATTTAGACTATAATTTAAAAGAGATTGAAAAGTATGAAAATGATGTTTTAGATAGATTAAAAGTTTTAAATACCGAGAATAGTTTATTAGAACTTAAAACTATCTTAGAATTTTTAGATATGATATTTAAAGATATTGAAAAAGAAAAAGTTTATAAAAAAGATTTTGATGTAAGTAGTAATACCTTTGATGAAAGGTTAACAACCGTTAAAACAACTTTACATGATATAAATGGAGAGCTTGAAGATATAAAAGTTTTATATGGATTAAAAGATTCGGATTTAAGTGATTTAGCAAGTATTACTAATGAATATGATGAATTAGTTAAAAAATATCGCACATTAATTAGAAAAGTAAAAAAACAAGAAGCTTCATTTGGAAAAATTAATCTTATGTTAAATGAATTAGGGATTAATTTAAAACAAATTGAAGACAATTTAGATTTAACATTAAGGAGTTTAGGTAGCATGCAAGATGATGAAGAAAGAGCAAGAGATCAATTAGAAGAAGTTCAAGAATTATTAAAAACTTGTAAAAGACAAATACAAAGTGTTAA
>CANRIE010000094.1 GCA_947630585.1 uncultured Bacilli bacterium
ATTAGATAAATTTTTATCACTATAATAATTAAATAAATTCATTAAAATATCATAAGTTACATCTTGATAAGTAATTCCTTCTTTACTAAGTAATTTAAAGTAATCTTCTAAATCAAGTTTATAATTTAAAATTGTTTTATCACTATAATTTTTATTATATTTTAAATAGTCTAAATAGTCATTAATTATTTTAATTTCACTATCCATATCTAACTCCTAACATAATAATTATATCTTATTTTACATCTTTATACAATTCTAAAAATTATTTTAATGCAATTTTTAAGTATTTATGTTACAATTAGGATGGTGAATGATATGCAAGGAAATATAATAGAAATTCAAGAAAATGTAATTGTTGTTAAAGTAACATCTAATATTGCTGATTTAGGTAATCTTGTTAATATGTATGTTGTCTTTACTGATAGTAAAATGATAATTGGTGAAATTATTAGAGTTAAAGCTGATTTAGTATATGCTAATTTAGTTGGAGAATTTGTTAATAATGATTTTGTCTATGGAATTACTTCGAAACCTAGTTTAAAAGCAACAGTTGGGTTGATTGATCCATCTAGTGTTTCGGTTATTTTAAGTCATCCAGAAGTATTAAGTAAAAGTTTATTTTTAGGTTATAGTCCGGTTTACAATAATCTCCGAATTAGTTTTGATTTAAATAAATTCTTTAGTGGTCATTTTGCTATTTTAGGAGGAACAGGTTCTGGTAAATCCTGGTCTTTATCAAGAATCATTCAAAATGTATTTCAAAATGGCACAAAAGTTCCTTATAAAGCGAGTTTTTTCATCTTTGATACTTTTGGTGAATATTATAACTCTTTCACAAGTATTGAAGCAAGTAACCCATATATTTCGTTTAAAAGTTATACAACTAGCTTAGAATCAACTGAAGAAATTTTAAAAATTCCTCCATTTCTTTTAGATGCAGATGATTTAGCAATTTTACTTAATGCAACAAGTACTGATCAATTACAAATTATTGAAAAAGCCTTAAGTTTAGTTAGAATTTTTAAACAAGAAGATGCTAATATTTTAAAAATTAAAAACGATATTATTGCAAGAGCTATCTTAGATTTACTTTTAAGTGGCAGACCATCTGTTCAAGTAAGAGATCAAGTATTTTCTATTTTATCTTTTTATAAAACTGAAGAATTGAGTTTAGATACGGTTTTATCTCAACCAGGATACAATCGTTCTTTAAAAAATTGTTTAATAATTGATGCAGATGGAAAACTTCGAGAAATGGAACTTTTAACTGATTTCTTCTCAAAGTTTTTGATTGATGAAAACCTTAAGAATTTACCTACTGCTGATGTTTGCTATACAATGGCTGACCTTGAAAATGCAATTGATTTTGCTCTTATTAGTGAAGGAATGTTCAAAAGTGAAAAAGTATATGAAAATAATAATTTATTAAAAGTTCGAATGCACTCATTAGTAACTGATTATTATCATACTTATTTTGAATATCCCAATTATATAACGAAAGAAAATTATATTAACTCTCTTTTAACTAAAAATGGCCGAAAAGCTCAACTTATTAATATTAATATAAATTATGTTGATGATAGATTTGCTAAGAATATTGTAAAAATTATGTCTAAGATGCTATTTGATACTTTAAAAGTTTATAAACCTAGGGCTTCTTTTCCAATTCATATTATTTTAGAAGAAGCTCACAGATATGTTCAAAATGATGATGGAGTTGACTTGCTTGGTTATAATATCTTTGAGCGAATTAGTAAAGAAGGACGTAAATATGGAATTTTACTTGGTCTCATCTCTCAAAGACCATGTGAATTATCAGAAACTTCCCTTTCCCAATCAAATAATTTTTTGATTTTTAGAATATCTCACCCGAAAGACTTAGATTATATAAGAAACTTAATTCCTTATTTAACCGAAGAAATTGCAAAAAGAATTCAAGTTTTACAACCTGGTTATTGCTATGCTTTTGGTACATCTTTTAAAATTCCATCAATTATTAGAGTTGAAAAACCTAATCCAACTCCTGAAAGCAACAATGTTGATATAACTAATACTTGGTTTATGGATGCAAAAAAATAATAAAAAAGATTCAAGATAAATTAGTTCTTGAATCTTTGCTTTTTTAAAAGTTTCTATTTCTTAGAAATGGTGGAAAATCATATTCGGAATCTGAATCATCGTCATCATCCATAATTGTAATTTCCTTATTTATTTTATTAGTGGCAATTCCTGCTTGTTGATCATAAATTGTATTTGGTTTTTGAGGTTTTTGTTTATTAAATCCCGTTGCAATTACGGTTACTATTACTTCATCAGTTAAATTTTCATTAATAACCGAACCAAATATAGTATTAATATCAGTATTAGATGCATTTCTTACAACTTCAGCTGCTTCTTCAGCTTCAAATAATGTTAAGTTAACTCCGCCTGTAATATTAATAATTGCATCCGTAGCTCCCGTAATTGAAGTTTCAAGAAGTGGTGATGAGACAGCTTGCTTAGCAGCTTCAACGGCTCTATCTTCACCCATTCCAATACCAATACCAATAATAGCATCACCGGATTTTTCCATAACAGCTTTAATATCAGCAAAATCAAGATTAACAAGTCCAACAACAGCAATTAAATCAGATATTGATTGAACACCACGTCTTAAAACGTTATCAACTTCTTTAAACGCATCAATAATTGGGGTTGATTTATCAATAATTTCTCTTAATCTATCATTTGGAATAACAATTAAGGTATCAACGTGCTTTTTTAATTCTTCAAGCCCTGCCATCGCATTTTCCATTCGTCTTTTACCTTCAAATGAAAATGGTTTAGTTACAATTGCAACTGTTAAAGCACCTAAGCCTTGAGCAATCTCTGCAACAATTGAGGCAGCTCCAGTTCCAGTTCCTCCTCCCATTCCACAAGTAATAAAAATCATGTCGGCTCCTTTTAAAGCCTCCTCAATTTCTTTTTTAGATTCAACAGCAGACTCCCGTCCAACTTCAGGTTTTCCTCCAGCTCCAAGTCCTTCGGTTAATTGTTTTCCAAGCTGAATTTTAACATCAGCTTTTGATTTTGATAAAACTTGGTAATCAGTGTTCGCAACAATAAACTCAACACCTTTTACCCCGGTTTCTATCATTCTATTAACGGCATTTCCGCCTCCTCCACCAACACCAATTACTTTAATCTTGGCTAATTGATCCATCTCTAATCCACTAAGCATATATTATCCTCCTAACTCTCTAAATAAGCTTTGAATTCGTCAATTAGACTATCATTACTTACTTCTTTTTTCTTCGATGTCAATTTTTTAATCTGCTCATCACTAAGCATTGTATATTTAATATCTCGGAATCGCATTTTAGCATCATAATACTTGATAAAACCTAAACAAGCTGAATAAATATTACTGCGAACTCCAAGGGTTAACATATTAGTAATTACTTTATCGCAATTAAATTCTCTATCAAGTAAATATGGGAATCCTACAAGGTTTGTTATACCACCTGTAACAATTATATAATTAATTTCTCGATTTGTTAAGTTATTTACTTCATTTTTTACATTTTTTATTATTTCAACAAGCCTTGCTTCAACAACTTGACTTAATTCTAGTTGATTAATTTTAATCTCTTCGCCACTTAAATTAATAACTTCCGAAATATCATTACTATCAGCATACTTACTACTTGCAACTGCAAAGTTTTCTTTTAAGGAAGTTGCATATTTTCTATCTATCTTATAAACGTAACTTATATCTTTATCAATTTTACTACTTCCAATTAAAATAGTTGTTCCTCGAAGAAATATTCCTTTATTAAATATTGAAACCTCCGTTTTACCATAGCCAATATTAACTAAAACTCCAAGTCGCATATCGGTATCATGATTTTTACTTTCAAAGTAATCACCAACAACCGCATAATTAACATCAATTACTTCTAAACCTGCTTCGTGTAAGACTTCTAAATATCCATATAACATCTCTTTTTCAACTGTTGCAACAGCACATCTAACATTTAAGGATTCGGTCTCTTTTCCTTTTGGATCAATTATCTGCACCCCACCATCAAGTTCAAAAACAATCGGTTCAATATAGACAACTTCTAAGTTATTTGGAATATTCTCTCTTACAGCTTTATTAATAACTTCTTTGATATGATTACCACTAACAACTCCTGAAACATTAATATCAGCTGTTTCAATTGAAGAATTTGCATCTTGCAACGGAAAATTAAGTAATACATCTTTAATCTCTACATCTAAATATTTATTTATATTACTAATTGCTTCTTTTAAATCTTCAACTAGAAGTTCTTTATCTTTTATATAACCTTTCTTAATCCCTTTACTTTTAATATTAGTAGATGCTAACACATAAAACTTATCATTGTTTTTTAATGCAACAACAATTTTTATAGAATGACTACCTAAATCTACACTTGTATAAATCATTTTAACACCTACCTTATAATATAATTATACATGATTAATTTTTTTTTTCAAGACAAAGTGTGAAAAAAATAAAGGTAATTATAATAAATCACACTTTAATCTTATAAAATTAAAAGTGAAAATAGCAAATACTAACAATTCATCTTTAAATTTATATAGCACACATTCATCAATAGCAACTAATTTATCAACACTTGTAACAATCCAAGATTCAATAAAACTTGGTTTAATTTTTCCAATTGGATACATATGACTAATAATAATATTTTCTTCAATTATGTTTAAGTTATGTTCATATTTAGCATTATTTAAAGCTAAAAAAGGATGAATTCTTGGTTTATCTAGCCCTTTTACATTAAGATATTCATCGTCATTAAAGTAATCATGCAATAAAGCTCCTCTTGTTGCTGATACATAATCAACTTTTAAAAACTTAGCTATTTTATAGGTTAATTTAGCAACTTTCATTGAATGAATATATCTTGTTAATCCATGATGACTATCATTTTTTAAAGATTGATACTTTTTTGTATTTATAACTTGATATGCTATTTCTTCAAATGTCATTTTTACCATTTTCAACACCATATATAATTATAACAAATTTTTCTTATTATGGCACACATTTTTTTAATTTTTTACCTATTTTTACACATATTTGAAATTTTTTTGTAAAAAATATTAATAATCACTTGCCAAACAAATTAAATTATGATATTATTTATATGTTTTCTGATGGCGAGATAGCTCAGTTGGCTAGAGCAATCGGTTCATACCCGATAGGTCGTGGGTTCGACCCCCTCTCTCGCTACCATATGAATTTAACACTAGTAATAGTGTTTTTTTTGTTTTCTATTAATTCAATTCTAATTCCTAAAACCCCATATTGTTCTTGTTTTTCTTTGGGATAAAACTCTTCAAGAACCTTAAGTAATTCTTCCTTACTCACCAGTTTATCAGCTAAAATTGAAATATCAAAATCCTTAACCATATCATTAAAAGTATTATATCTTAATAATCCAATAACTTTAGCCTTAAAATATTCATTTAATCCTGGTTCTTTTAGAAATTTAATAGTATCCCCTATTTTAATTTGTTGTCTCTTTGAATCAAATAGTCTAATTTCAATTCTTTTAGTACCATTAATAATAAAATTATAATACTTTTCTTGTAATTTCATTTCGTGTTCCATATTCTTCCTCCATGAACATTATATATTATTTTATTTACCTAATCAATATTTTCTAAAGTTCTTGACTACCTAATTTATTTATACTAAAATATTCATGTGATAATATGAAGAAGATAATAATAATTGTAATTTCTATCTTAATTATAGTATCAATTATCTTTTTAACTATTAATACAACTAATTATATTGATACTATAAATAAAGTTAATGAAATTAAAGAAAAACTAAATAAATTAGATTTAGAAAGTAATAATACTTTAAATAATTATCAAGATAAAGAATTAGAATATGAAAATTTAAAAAAATCTAAAGAAAATATTATTAAGGAGTTTAACGAATGGGAAAAAAGATTAAACGAAATAAAACAAAACTTGTAATTATTATTTTATCTTTAATATTAGTTTTATTAATTAATATTAATATTGTAGTTATAATTAATAATAATAAGTTATTAAATGAAGAAAAACTTCTTACTAAAACTTATAATGATAATTCAAATAATCTTAATAAAGAAACTGATAAAATTAAAGAAATTGAATCTGAAATTAATAATTTAAATGCTCTTGATTCAAAAGTTACTACTCTAAAGGAAGATTATTTTAAAGCTATTAAATCTTTAGAAGATAATATTTTAAGTGGTAAATCAAAAGTAAAGATTGCTTATTTAACTTTTGATGATGGTCCTTATTATAATACTTATAAAGTTTTAGATATTTTAGATAAATATAATGTTAAAGCAACTTTCTTTACCACTAGTGTAAATGGTACTAAATGTTTTGACAATCCAAAAGAAAATTGCACTCCTCTATATAAAGAATATGTAAAAAGAGGTCATACAATTGCAAATCACACATATACTCATGGTATCTTTAAAGGTTTATATAATAGTACTACTACTTTTATAGATGCCGTAAAAAAACAAGAAGAAAAAATTAAAACCGAAACTAATGGTTATGTAACTAATATTGTAAGATTTCCTGGAGGAAGTGCAACTGCAGGTCGTCTTAAATCAGCAATTGTTACAGAACTTAGAAAGATGCATTACGGGTATGTTGATTGGACTGCCGAAGACGGAGATGGTGGTAATTTAACCTCAACAACTGCTGCTTGGAATACTTTTACATCAACCATTAATAGTAATATTGAAGTTATCTTATTTCATGATTATAGTCCTTATACAACAGAGATTTTGCCAAAGGCTATAGAATATTTAAAAAATAAAGGTTATTTAATTTTACCTTTATTCTATGAAAGTAATATGATTAATAAATAACTAACTTAGTTATTTATTTTCTTATGAACTATATTTTCATACTCAGTTGCACTAAAACCATTTAACTCCCAATGATAAATATAATCTTTATATTTATCATATAAATCTATGATTTTATCTTCTAAATATTTACTAATTTTAAATTCGGTTTTATTAAGATATTTAATAGTTTTATTATTAATTCCTTGATTATAAGACATAAATGATAAAAGTGTTAAAATTTCTTTATTTAAATTTGGTTCTTTACTAATAAGTTCTTTTAACTCTCTATCATAATCTAAGTTTTTGCTAATCATAGTAAAATTAGCTTTGTTATAGTAATTAAAATGATTTTTAGATGCAATTATTGTTTCAGCTAATTTCATATTAATATTTGAAAAATACGAATAATATTTTCCTAATATAGTATTGCCATCACTCTCTACTATCTTATCTAATTTACTAAGTGGTATTTTTAAATTATGATAATCTCTTAATAATTCTTGAAGTTTCTGCTTTTCAAGAACTCCATTCATTTGTAAATAAACTGATACTAGCATCTCATGATCTTCATTTTCAAGAGTTTTAATAAAAACATAATTTTCTAAAATTTCTCTTAATTCATCGGGAATTAAAACTTTTATTCCGTTTTCTATTTTATAATAATATAAATATTCAAATAATTGAACTGGCACCTCATATGTATATTGAAGATCTATTTCCTCATCTAATAAACCACTTAAGTTATTATAATCATATTCTTCAATTAAAGTTTTAAAAGTATCTATAAATATATCAATACAATCATCTATATTTTTAGCTTTTCCCTCTTTAATTAAATCCTTGCATTTAGTATCATTTGCTTCTTTAATTAAGGTTTTATAACTTAATTTTTTAGGAATTACTTTTAAAGTATTTTTTAAAACATAATCATCAATCATTAAATCATTATTAGTTCTACCATTACAAAGCCATATTCTTAAATCATCACGATATTTATCAATGATTTTCAAAACTTTATCTTGATTCTTTTTATCTAACTTATCTTTAATTATATCCATAACTTGATCGTCAAATGTATATAAATTAATAAAAATATAATCAATTGTTCTAGAATCAATATATTTTTCTAACTCATGAGTAAACTCTCTTATTAATTTAAAATATTCATTAATTTCCACATCAGAATATTTTAAATAAGAATAATCTTTCTTTCTTTTTTCTAAAATATCAAATAAATTATCATTTAATTTTAAATAAGAATAATACTTATCTTTATAAATATGAAAACCATCATTATTAACTAACTCTTTAATTTCATTTTCTGTAATATTACAATTATGTTCTTTAATTATTAAATCATTCATTAAGTCAATAGGAACATAACCATTAGACATTAAATAATTGTATAAATAGTTTTTCCCTCTTTTAATATCAATTTTTTTCTTTAAATCACTTTCTTGAAACTTTTTATAAATATCTATTAGTTCATCAGGAATAATAAATTCTACATCATCATTACCAAAATATATATACATAAAACCAAAAATAAATAAATTATCACTTGGATTTACTTGAACTTTTTTTATTACATCCTCAATAATATTTATTTCAATGTAACTTATATGTTTATCAAGATAATTTTTAAAAGCTAAAGGAATTAACTTAACTAACTCTTTAGCCTTTTCTTCCTTAGTCTTAGATTTTCCTTTTATATTTTGATAATTAGTAACATCTAAGTATAAATCATCTAAATAAGTTATGTTATTTAAACAATCTTCTAATGATGTACTAACTTTACTTTCAATAAAATAATATGGATAATCGATTAAAGATACTGGTAAATAATACTTCCTACTTAATTCTAAATTATAAGACTTTTTTTTCATTTTAATACTTCCTTTCAAATTATCTATATTGTATCATACCTTATATGTAATAAAAAGTATTTTTTTAATATTTTATTTTTTTATTAATATATGCTATAATTTAAGTAAAGAAAGGATAAATATATGAAAAAATATTTAAAAGAAATAATTATTATTTTAATTCAAATTGGTTTATTTTACTTACTTCCTCTTATTATAAAAGGTGATATGGTTATAGGAATGATTCTTGCTTTATTACTTGGAACTTTTGCTCTTACTTTAATTATTAATGTTATATCAAGTAATAAAATTAAATACTTCTATCCTTTAATTGCAATTATAATATTCATTCCAAGCGTTTTTATTTATTATAACTCAAGTGCTTGGATACATGTCCTTTGGTATTTAATTGATAGTTTATTTGGAGAAGTAATTGGAATTTGCATTTATAAACTAAGAACTAAGAAGAAATAATATCGGATAACAAAATCTGATATTTTTTTATTTTTTGCTTGGCAAAGAAAAACAACTATTGTATTATTGTATTAGTTAATTAATACAGAAAGGAGAAATATGGAGTTTTTATTTGATAATGAAAGACCTATTTATATTCAGATATCTGAGGTGATAACTTTAAAGATTATCTCAAATGAATTTAAGCCAGGAGAGAGGTTACCATCCGTGAGAGACTTAGCTCTGCTTGCAAAAGTTAACCCAAACACGATGCAAAAAGCCCTCTCCTATTTAGAAGATATAAAGTTAGTTACAACGGAAAGAACAAGTGGAAAGTTTGTAACAACTAATTTAGAGATAATCAA
>CANRIE010000095.1 GCA_947630585.1 uncultured Bacilli bacterium
TTATGAATAAATTAGAAAATTTCTTTTATTTAGATTTAGAAATTAAAAAATTATTAAACAAATTAAATCTAAATACTTATTCAAAAATAAATATCAAAAATTTCTATAAAAATATGTTAGATTCTATTGATATAATTTATAAGTCTTTAATAGAAATATCTTTAATGTTTAACTTTTCTGATATTATTAAAGAGAGAATTGATAGTTTTTTTGATACTATAATTGAAGAAGCTATGAAAATAAATTCTAATACTAGTCTTGAAAATTTTCTATATAATCGTATGCATAAATTAGATAGTAGTTTTGTAGATGAAGTTAAATTGAAATGTCAAGGATATAAAGAATTTAATTATTTTTTAAATGATCCTAACTTAGAATATTTACTTGTAAAAGCTAGTAGTATTAATGAATTTATTCATGCAATTCATAGTTATATTATGTATAATGATAAGTATTATTACGTGGTTAATGTTATTAAAAGTAGGGATGTTACTACTGAAGATAAAATTAGTTTAAGAGGCAATAATAATCCCTTAGCCTTAGAATTATTTGATAATTTTCCAACTGACTTACAAGTTGGCGATACAGATATATTAAGTTTAGATAAGAAAATATTAATTATGATTAGGGATCGAGGTCATGCTTTAACTATTGATATTGATTTAACTAATTTAGATTCAATTATTGTATCTTATTTTATTCCTAAGATTTGTAACTTAGAAATGGTTCAAAGACTTAAAGGTATAAATGTTAGTAGTAAAGCTTCTTATTTAGATAATGCAGTTGGGGACTTTGAAACTAATCAAGATAATCTTTTAAATGATATTTATGAACTTATTAGAATGGTACCAACAGACGATGATATTAAAAAAAAATAGCACCTGACTTCTCATTTGAAGTTTTGGTGCTAAACCTTAACAAATGAAGATAGCACCTAACACACAAATTAGGGTGCATCTCTTTTTTTATTTTATGATATATTAGCAACAATATACCTTTCTTTTTTTAATTTGTCAAGAGACATAATTTATCAATTCTTTGCAATATAATTGTATCACATTTTATATATAAATCAAGTAATTTTATATTTTTTATGGTTTTACAACAATTTTTACATTTTCAGTTGTGCCACTTGTTAAATCAACATATGCATCTTGGACTTTTTCAAGTGGTATTTTTTGGTCAATATATTTTTCAACATTAATTACCCGTTTAGCAATTAATTCAATACAAGTTTCAAATTCTTGTTCTGTATAAGCAATTGCTCCTTGCATAGTTACTTCTTTCATAACACTTGCAACAAGTGGAACACTTACATTTCCGGTTGCAACTCCAACTAAGACAATCACACCACCTGGTTTAACAGCCATGATAGCTTCACTTACTGCATATTGATTGCCACAACACTCAATAACTTTATCAAATCCTCCATTTGTTTTCTTTAAAACTTTATTGATAACTTCTTTATCAGTTGCATTAAAGACCTCATTGATTGCACCATATTTTAAACCTTTTTTGGCTCTTTTCATATTAGTTTCCATTAAAGCAACATAAGTAGCACCATTTAGTTTTGCAAATTCAGCTGCCATCAAACCAATGATACCACCACCAATTATTAAAACACTGTCCCCTACTTTTACATTACCTAAATTAACAGCATGTAAAGATACAGCCGATGGTTCAACAAGGGTTGCTCCAAAAAATGTTACTTTATCTGGTAACTTTTTAACCATATCAGCTCGACAACTTAAAAATTCAGCTAGCCCTCCAGAATTAGTTAAGGAAAGTCCAACAGCATTATCCCAAGTTTTACTGCAATATTGAGGGTTACCACTCTTACAAGCTTCGCACTCTCCGCATGGTGAAATTGGTAATCCTGTTACTCGATCTCCTATTTTTAAATCAGTTCGTGAACCAGGATCTACGACAACTCCTGAAAACTCATGACCTAAAATAAGTTCAAGTGGTGCACCTCCTTCAAAATAATGTAAATCAGACCCGCATATTCCACAAGCCTTAACGCGAATAATCACTTCGCCATTTTGAGATACCGGTTTTTTAGTAGTTGCAACTTCTAAATCCCGAACTCCTTTTAATTTAACACACTTCATAATTCCTCCTCTATTCTATATTAAATATTATATCATACTTTTTTAATTTTGAAATAGTTTTTTTAAAATTTCTTTTGTTACTTATAGGTATTAATAACACACCATTTTTCTTAATATTCATAATTTATATTAGATAAGAATAAAGGAGTTGATTTTATGAATAATTGTCTAGATAATTGCTTAGCAAAGATTTTAAATGTTATTAAAGTTCTTCAAAATAATGCCCTAAAAACGGATTGTCAAGATAATACTTGTACTAAACCTTTTTTAGGTTTAAATACAACTATTTTATGTTTTAATACAAGACCTATTATGTTATATCGCTGTGATAATACTCCTGTTACTTTAAATTATCCAGGAACTGGTGGTAATAATGTAACTAGTGTATTTCGCGTTGAAAGTGTAACTAATGATAGTGTTGGGGTATTGCTACTTGAAGCTACAACTGATCAAAATGGTGTAACTACTTATCAAAACACGAATACTTATGCAACAATTAATTTAGGTTGTGTATGTGCTATTCAGTGTTTACCTGATACAATAGTTAATAACGTTTAGGAAAGGAGAGTTTAAAAATGGTTAATGGAAATCAATGTAATGAAACAAATAGTATAAGTGAAATTTTAAATTTTATCTTAGAACTTCAAAAATGTGCTGATAATACGGATATCGATACTTTTGGCTGTGATAAACCTTGCCTAGGACCAAGTATCAACAATGGTCTTATTTATAATACTAGACCAATAACACTTTATTCCTGTGGTACTGGTACCCTTTGGACTATGCCTTATAACTTAAACGGTGCAAGTGGAACCTCATCAGTATTTAAAATTTCCAAAGTAGATGGTAACTGTGCAACATTTGAAATCTTAGCTCCAAACCCTGAAACAGATAATCCTTTAATTCCATATGTTGCAACTAATAATTTCTTCACGATTGATTTAAGCTGTGTTCTTGCAATTAGATGTTTAGATGATACTTATACAATGTAAAGAAGCTTGGCTTCTTTTTTTTCAAAGAAAAAGAGACTATCTAGTCTCAACAATTAATTTAATAGCTGTTCTCTCTTCGCCTTCAATTGATATATCTTGAAAAGCTGGAGTACAAACTAAATTTTTACCACTTGGAGCAACAAATCCTCGTGCAATTGCAATTGCTTTTATTGCTTGATTAATAGCTCCAGCTCCAACGGCTTGAATTTCAACACTTGGTTGCGTTTTAAAAACATTAGCAAGAGCTCCTGCAACACTACTAGGATTTGATTTGCTACTAACTTTTAGTGTTTCCATATATATTTCCTCCATTCAATTAATTATATTAATCTCTATGGAAAAAATTACTAATCTTTTTATTAATTTTTAGGTTTAATAAATTCCATACCACCCATATATGATTTTAATACTTCAGGAATTTTTATACTCTTGTCTGCTTGATAAGCATTTTCAATTAAAGCTATGATGGCCCTTGGACTTGCAACAACCGTGTTATTTAAAGTTGCAACGAATTTATTTCCATCACTTGTTTTCATTCTTATTCCAAGCCGTCTTGCTTGAGCATCGCCTAAAGTTGAACATGAACCAACTTCAAAATACTTTTGTTGTCTTGGGCTCCAAGCTTCAACATCACATGACTTAACTTTTAAGTCTGCAAGGTCTCCACTGCAACATTCAAGAGTTCGAACTGGAATATCTAAACTTCTAAAGAATTCAACTGTATAACTCCACATTTTATCATACCACTCCATAGCATCTTCTGGTTTACATAAAACAACCATTTCTTGTTTTTCAAATTGATGAACACGATATAAACCTCTTTCTTCTAAGCCATGAGCTCCAACTTCTTTTCTAAAGCATGGTGAATATGATGTCATAGCAATTGGTAAATCTTCTTCTTTAATTAATTGACCTTTAAATTTTCCAATCATGGAATGTTCACTTGTACCTATTAAATATAAGTCTTCCCCTTCAATCTTATACATCATATTTTCCATTTCTTTAAATGACATTACACCAGTTACAACATCACTCCTAATCATAAATGGAGGAATACAATAAGTAAATCCCTTATTTATCATGAAATCTCTAGCATAAGCAATAACAGCTTCATGAAGTCTTGCAATATCCCCAACTAAGTAATAAAAGCCATTACCACTGGTTCTTCCAGCACTTTCTTTATCAAGCCCCCCTAAGGCTTCACATATATCAGCATGATATGGAATTTCATAGTCTGGTACAACTGGCTCTCCATACCTTTTAATTTCAACATTCTCTGAGTCATCTCGACCAATTGGAACACTAGGGTCAATTATATTTGGAATAACCATCATTTTAGTCTTTAATTGTTCAGCTAACTCAGCCTCTTCTTTTTCAATATCTATTAATTTGTTATTAATTTCAACTACTCTTTCTTTTTTTAAGTTAGCTTCATCAGCCTTTTTCTCTCTCATCAACGTGCCAATTTCACTACTAATATTATTTCTTTCTTGTCTTAAATTATCACCATCTAATTTTAATTCTCTAATTTTTTGGTCTAATTCTACTACTTCATCTACTAATGGTAATTTTTCATCTTGAAATTTCTTTTTAATATTTTCTTTTACAATCTCCTTGTTTTCTCTTACAAATTTAATATCTAACATTTTAATCCTCTCCTTTTAAATTATTTACTGCATTCATTAATTTTTCATAAGCTGGCATATATCTTTTAGTTATTCGATCATAATCATCAACACTAGGATTTTTAATTCGATTGCTATCTATATTATGCTTTAAATCCGAAAGTTTAACATTATAAACATGAATATCCTTGCTACTTATTATTCTCTCTATATAATCAGGATAATATTCACCTTTTTTCTTAGTTAAGTAAGTAAGCGGAATTATAATTTCATCACTATAACCTAATTTTCTTAAATCGTCAAACGTTACTTTGGTATCTTCAACAACATCATGGATTAAAGCAACAACTTTTTCATTCTCCGAGGAAACACCTGAATATACCTTCATTAAATGAACTATATACGGTATCCCTTCTTTATCAGTCTTATCAGCAAATAGTCTTAATACTAAATCTAAACTTTTTTCAATTAAGTTATCATTATTCTTTAGTTTTTCTATTTCCTCTTCTGTAAAATATTCTAACATAAATATCCTCCTTTACATAAAAAGGAATGGGGAGGAGTCAATATGACGGTACCATTCCTTATTTAACTTTTTTTAAATAACGGCCGTAACCGGAACTGATTAGGTTCTCTAAAGAGTAGATAAATAGGTCTTATTGTAATTTTCCATCAACCAATTACTTTCTTGAAATAAGATTGCTATTATTGTCTCTTTTATGATTTACATATATTTTTGCATTTGTTTCATCATTTGATTTACTTGTTTCTGCGTTGGGGTTCTTCCCATCCCACTCATTAATGTTCTAATCATCTCTTCATTAATTGGGGGATTCTTTTTTAAATACTTTGTCATTAGTTTTCTTGATATGAAAAAACCTAAAACCGCACCCAAAATAAATCCAAATAAAACTTGCAATATATCAATTAACATAATCTCAACTCCTAAAATGTATTTTACTATAATATATGTTAAATTTCAACGATTATTTTTAATTATTTTATTTTTTTCCATAATTGATAATACTCAACCATTGATACAATTGACATCACAACAGCAAAATAAATTAAGATATCAGCAACTTTTAAATTAATAAGTTCAAATGGTAAGTTATAGAAAAACATTAACCCGAGTCCTATCATCATACTAGCAGTTTTTATTTTTCCTGATTTAATAGCAGCAACAACTTTGCCTTTTTTTAAAGCATCCATTTTTAAAGTATTAACTATTTCATCTCTAAATATATAAATAACAGGAACAATTGCAGGAATAAAACCTTTACAAGCAAATATTACTAATACAGAATTAACTAAAACTTTATCAGCAATTGCATCAAGTAATTTCCCCGTATCAGTTACTAAATTTCTACTTCTTGCAATATAACCATCCAAAAAGTCAGTTACCGCAGCAATTATATAAATAACTCCAGCAATTAAATATGTTGAATCAACAACTAACCCTGAAATATTAAATTTTGGTAAACTAATTCCTAAACTATAAAATGGAAATAAGCAAAGAAGAATAAGGACAATTGTTAAAATAATTCTAGTAATTGTTAATTTGTTCGGCAAATTCATAATACTCCATTCCTCCTTTAAGTTCTCTTGATAATGGTTCTTCTTTGGTTGCTACTTTTAAAACTAAATATACAATAAGGGATATAAATAGTAATACAGCAACTAATAAAACAAGAGGGGCAATTTCATATCTTGTATGTTTAATCTTTGTATAAGGCGATATTACCCGATTTGTTTTTTCTTCATCATTTTTTACTTTTCTAATATCATCAAGTGATATCTTTGATGTTTTTTCAAAGATAAAATCATTATATTCATCTAATATTTTATTAACATCAAGTCCTAAGTATTTAGCATAGGACGCAATTATTCCTTTTAATTCAAATATATCTTTAAAAGCTTTCGAGTTTCCTTCTTCAATTGCTTCTAAAAGTGACGGATTAACATTTAAATCCTCACTAGCTTCATTTATACTAACACTATTTTTGCGTCGCTCATCCCTTAAATATTCTCCAATTTCTTTCATAAATCGCCTCTATTTTAAATAAAAAAATGCTTTATAAGCCATGTTCTGTACCTTAAAAGGTGGCAAACATTTATCTATCTTTCGATCTAAGACTTAGTTTTATTCCCTCATCTTAACTCCCCTACCAAAATTTGGGTTTCTCACTCGTGGGGTTTACTATGTTCCACTTCCTCCGTTTCCAGATTCTTCATCACTATAGCACTTTTATAATTACTCTAACCATATTAAAAACTTAGGTTATTTCATAGCCGTTAGCAAATATGCTACTTAGAGTTATTTTTTCCTCTAACACGAACACTAATAACATCGCAGTTATTGTGAGCATGGACTTTCCTCTACACTACTAGAGTGCAGCGTTTGCCAAAGCATTTTTTATTCATCGTCATCTTCATCTTTTTCGTTATTTCCATAAATAACTTTTTCAAGTCGTGATAATCTTTTTAAAACATCTAAATTAGCACCCATTGGGGCTGCTTGTGGAGCTGCTTTTACAATTTCAACATTCGTTTTTAAATTTCTAATTTCTTGTTTTAAATTTATAATTTGTTCAAGATTATCTTCTTTCTCTTTTTCAAGATTCCTAATGATTGTATAAAAATGTTCATAATCTTGAATTATTAAATCTAAAAATTGATCAACCTCTTTTAATCTATAACCTCTAGTATCAATTTTAAAACTTTTTTCTAAAATCATATCACTTGTAAGATTAAATTCATCTTTATACATATTACCACTTAGCCTTTCTATACTAATATTTTAAAATAAGTAGCTAAAGTTGTCAAGTAAATTTAACTATTTTTTAAGACTCCCAAGTTTTTTAACCTTAACATTTTCTTGATATGGATAAATTCCCTGATTTAAAATAACTTCTTGGTTAGCAAGATTAATAGAGGTTTCTTCTTCTTTTTCTTTAACTTTCTCTTTTTCAGACTCTAATTCTATCATTTTATCTAGTTCTTGGATTCTTTCTTCAATTTCTTTTATTTTACTTTTATTCATAAAGTTCATTCCATATTTTGTAACTAAACTAATTCTTGCAAATGAATAAATTCCAAGGCTTACAGGAATTGTTGATAAAATACGAGGCAATAAAGTTTGGATTTTAACACTAAAAAGTTCTTTTGATCCTACCCAATCTAATAAAGCAAATAGTAATACTAAAGTAAAAATAAGCACCAAGGTAATTACATCAAGTGATTTTTTTCTTTCATAATCACCTTCAATTTTTGCTAATTCTTTTTCTTTAATTTTTTTTAATTCTTCATAATTTTTTGAACTCATACCTATCCTCCCTGATTAATTTTATTATTTAATAGTGCAAATTAAAACTCTTGCTTGCAAGAGTTATCTACAAAATGGTGACCAGTACGGGATTCGGACCCGTGAATGCCACCGTGAAAGGGTGGTGTGTTAAGCCACTTCACCAACTGGCCAAAAAAATGGCGCCTCAACTAGGACTTGAACCTAGGACCCCTTGATTAACAGTCAAGTGCTCTAACCAACTGAGCTATTGAGGCAAAAAATTCATAAATGGTGGGCCTGAATGGACTTGAACCATCGACCTCACGCTTATCAGGCGTGCGCTCTAACCACCTGAGCTACAAGCCCATTTACAACTTTTTTGTTGATGTTTTCTATTGTACTATATTTCAAAAAATAAATCAAGTATTTTTTTTGGTGTCCAGCTAGGGATTCGAACCCTAGACCCACTGATTAAGAGTCAGTTGCTCTACCAACTGAGCTAGC
>CANRIE010000096.1 GCA_947630585.1 uncultured Bacilli bacterium
TTTCTGTTAAGATATGATAATTATTATAGAATTTATTAAATAAACTTGCTATATCAAAGAGAAAATCAGTTATATAATTTAGACTTTTATCATTATAACTTTTTTCTAAGATATTAGGTAATTCAAGTATTTTTAAAATTATATCTAAATATTCTTGGTTTTCTATTTTAGTTAATTTGAAGTCTTTAAAATCTATCTTCTTAAGAAGTGATTTTATTCTTACTAAAGTATATAAAATATATGGACCAGTTTTGCCATCAAATGATGCGAATTTAACAGGGTCAAAGATATAATCGGTATTTCTAAAAGACATTAAATCAGCATATTTTAAAGTTGCAATAGTAAGTTTCTCGATGGTTTCCTCAGGGTTTTTAATATCCTCTCGCATTTTAGGTCTAATCTCATCTCTAATTAAGTCAATGAGACTTGATAACTCCATTACCCCGCCATCTCTTGTTTTATAAGGCTTGCCATCAGCCCCATTAATAGTTCCAAAACCAAAGTGCATTAGTTTACAATTATCACTTACTAGCTTAGCAAGATAAGAAGCTCTAAAAACTTGTTCAAAATATAAGGATTGTCTGTTATCCGTAAAATACCAAATTTCATCAGGATGGAAACGTTCTTCCCTCGAATAAATTGTTGCGAGTTCCCTTGTTGCATAGATCGTTGCTCCATCTTTTTTTATAACTATTAAAGGTGGCATTTCTTTGTTGTCATCACTTTTCTTAACATCCATGACCATTGCGCCATCTGATTCATATAAATAAGGTTTTACTTTTTCAAGCATAGCATCGACATCTTTAAACGAATCGAGTTCCCCTTCCCATAAATCAAAATGGCAATTTAATTTTTGATAAACATCTTTAATCGTGATTAAAGATATCTCTACTAATTCTTTCCATAAGGCAATATAGCGTTTATTCCCTTTATCAATTTCCGCGGTGATTTCTCGTACTTCGTCCATTCTACTCTCGTTATTTTTAGCATCAATATTCGCTTTAACATACATTTCTCCTAAATCACTTGGCGTATAATTTAATTTTTTATATTCCCCTTCATAATTTTCATCGAAAAAGACTAAATTAGGTTCCCGTCTTTTAATTTCCGAAATCAACATTCCAGCTTGTCTTCCTAAATCTCCTAAATGCACATCACTTATTGTTTTATCACCTAGTAAATTAGCAAGTCGCTTCATAGCTTCTCCAATATTAGGTGAACGCATATGTCCAACATGAAGGGCTTTGGCAGCATTTGCACCTCCATAATCTAAGAAAACTAATTTTTCAGGATGTTTATCAATTAAAGCATTAAAATCCTTAAACACTTTATTTAAATAATTTAAGATATCCGTATCTTTAAATGAAAAATTAATAAATCCGGGATTAGCAATATTAACATTTTGAAATCTATCATCTAATTTCTCAACAATTTGTTTAGCAATATCAAGAGGTGCTTGATGATATTTTTTAGCTAATTGCATCGCGATATTTAATTGGAAAGTTCCAAGTTCTCTTTTTCCACTAGGAATAATCTTGATATCACTATCGTACCCTAATTCTTTTAATATATTATTTAAATATAGTTCTTGTTCTTTAATAAAACTCATATTATTCCCTCATTTCTCCTCTATTTTATAATAAAATTTATAATTTGACAAGAAAAAAAGAAGATTTCTCTTCTAATTAACTTTTACAATACAAGTTGATGGAGTTCCACCATCTTTTGGTGTTACCGTAATTGTTGTTGTCCCCTTAGAAATTCCTTTAACAATTCCATTCGAATCAACCGTTGCAATACTTGAATTTTCACTTTTATAAATTACTTCTTTATTACTAGCATCAGTTGGCATAACAGTAGGAACAATCGTAAAGGTATCATTCAAAGCTACAGTAACATTGGTATTATTTAACTTAACTCCAGTTGGTTTTATATAATTAACTTTAATCGTAACTGTTGTTGCTATCTTATTTCGTCTTGTAGTTGCTGTAATTGTTGCAACCCCTTCTCTAATTCCTTTAACTAAGCCATTACCGTCAACTGTTGCAATCCCTGGATTACTACTTACAAAATCAACAGCTTTGAATGAAGCATTTTCAGGACTAATAATTGGAGTTAAAGGAACAGTTCCATTAATTGCAACTGTATATTCACTTTCTTTAAATTTGATGCCTGTCTCTTCAATTGTATCACCATTACTAACTACTTCAATTGTTGCCGTATCTTGATGTTCACCATCACTTGATTTGGCCGTTATAATTGCCGTTCCAGCTTTTAAAGTTGTTATTTTACCACTACTATTTACTCTAACAATATCTGAATTGCTACTTGACCAAGTTAAATTTTTATTAGATGCATTACTAGGATTGAAGGCAACAAATAATTGTCTTTCAATTCCAATTGGTAAAACCGTATAACTAGTTGTTATGTCAATACTTTTAATTTTAATAATATTTGATTCTTCTTTAACATTAATCGTACAAGTTGCTGAAATATTATTAATTGTTTTAGCAACAATCGTTGTTGTACCAGTAGCCCGGGCTGTAACTAATCCTTTAGAATCAACCGTTGCAATATTTGTATTACTACTAACCCAATTAATTTCTTGACTAGCATCAAGTGGTACAACACTAGCTCCTAATTGAGCAGTCTGTCCTTTTTTCATCGTTAAACTTGTTTCAGTTAAATTGATTTTAGTTGGATAAGTTTCTGTTTTCAAACTTGTTCCTTTAACAACCGTTGATTTTTTTTGTTGATAAACCGTAACGTAAGCTGTATCTTTAATTTTTCCGTTACTAGAAGTTACTGTTATTATTGCACTTCCAGCTCTAACACCTTTTATTCGACCTTTAGAACTAACCGTTGCAACACTTGGATCACTACTTGTAAATTGAAGACCTAACTCTGTTGCATTAGCAGGCGTTGTTTTATATGATAACATTGTTGAATATCCAGCTGCTAAATTTATATATTTTTCATTTACATTTATACTAGATAATAAAACATTATTTCCAGAAACATTTACTAGACATTCACTTATTTTTTCATTGATAAGAGTTTTAACAGTAATAGTTGCTGTTCCATTTTTTAACGCTTCAGCATACCCAGTTACTTCATTTACTCTAACAACACTTGGATCACTGCTTTCCCATTTAACTTGTTTGTTAGTTGCATTATCAGGAACAACAGTATGAACAAACTGATAATTTCCACCCTTTTTAATTCCAATTTCATTTTGATTAATTAAAACTGCTTCTGGAACAACATCAGATTTTAAACTAATAACTCCAAATTTAATTAATCCTAAAAATAGAACAACTAAAACGATGATTACTAATAAAACTTTCCAAATTGTAGAAAACACTTTATTACTAAAACTTTTATTTTCGGTAACATAAATATTAGGGTCCTTTACAAACTCTTTATTTTGACTATTATAATTAGTATACATAAATCAAATCCTCCATTTATTATTTATATATATGATTATAACACATCTATTTCAAAATTAAAATACCTTAAATGCTTTAAATTCATTATTTTTTACATTTTCATAAATTGCTATTTCTTTATCATTGTCTAAAAATAAAATATATTTATCAGAGCTTGGAAATACAATTTTATTACCATTTTTTATTTTTTTTAGTAATTCGTGCTTTACATTATAACTTTTTATATCTAAAGCCTCTTTTATACTAATTATTTTATCTTCATTGCAATCTTCAATTTTAAATTTACCACTTTTCGTTCTAATTAAATCTTTCATAGTACAATTTATATTTAAATATTCACCTATATCATTAATTAAACTTCTAATATAAGTTCCTTTACTAACTAAAGTTTTAAATTTAAATTCATAGTTTTCCTTATCAAACTCTAGTAACTCAATATTATATATAGTAACCATTCGTTTAGGAAGTTCAACTTTAATACCACCTCTAGCATATTCATATAACTTTTTTCCGTTTATTTTAACAGCACTATAACTTGGAACTGTTTGTAAATATTCATCCTTAAAATTAGTTAAAGCATTTTTTACGTCTTCTTCTGTAACATTAAAATCATAGTTTTCACTAATTATATTGCCAGTTATATCAAAAGTATCAGTTTTTATTCCCATTTTAACTGTTGCAATATATTCCTTAGTATCTAAAGTTAGTAATTCCATTATTTTAGTCCCTTTAGCAATTCCTAAAACCATGACTCCTTTAGCAATTGGATCAAGTGTTCCTGCGTGCCCAACATGCTTTATATTTAATTTTTTAGATATTCTATTAACAACATCCCGACTAGTTACTCCCGCTTCTTTATTAACTAACATTATTCCATCCATAATAACCTACTTTTCATATTTATAATTATTAACAGAATATTTATAACTAACATCATCTAAATTAGAACAATTATTTGAATTTATAATAGTTGTTAAATGACAAGTATCATCTAAAGTATAACTATTACAAGTTCGGTACTCTTTGCATTCTTTTTTTTCATTACCATCAAAACCTTCACAATTTAAATAAGAAGTAATCGTATCAAGACATTCACTAGTTCCATTAACATAACACTTACTAACTTTATAATCAGAACTACCAACAAAATCAAATAAACTTAACACACCAGGAATAATCATAGGAATTATAAAAACAATAACCGCTGCACCTACTCTAAATCCTATTTTTTTTACAATATCTTTATTATCAGGATTAATTATTCCTTTATAAATATCTATAGTTGTAAAAACAATAAGTATAAAGGGAATAACAAAACCGAGAATAGATAGAATAGTTTTAACAAAATACATAATTCTTAGAAATCCTAAAGTATCACAGATAAAAAACAAATAATTCATATCACCACATCCAAGTCCTATTATACATTATTTTCCTAAAATAATAAACATTTTTTTTTAAATTACATATAATGTTAAGAGGTGTAATCTATGTATAATAATCCTTATAATTTTTATCCTTATATGAATGGTTTTAATCAGGCAGGAATGTTTGAAAGTGGTGTAAGAGGAGCAAGTGCTTTAGCACCTAACTTCGGAAGTAGTCTTGGTAGTTTAGGAGGTGCTGCAACAGGTGCAAGAATAGCTCGCCCTAGTTTATTTCAAGCAATTAGAAATATTAAGTGGTCTTCAATTTTAACTAATACTCAAAAGACCTTAAATGTTATTAATCAAGCAATCCCCGTTTATTATCAAATTAAACCCATTGCAAGTAACCTTAGAAGTTTTGGAAAAATCATGAATGCTTTTAATAGTCCTGATGAAAAAGCTCCACAAGTTGCAAGAACTCAAGAAGTAAATCAAGTTGAACCTGAAAAAAAAGAGACCACTGATGGTCCTACTTTCTTTATTAATTAATTAGCATCATGATAATTATAACTATCTAAACACATATCTTCTAAAGTATATTTGCAAGTAAATCCTAGCTCATTCTTCGCTTTATCACTTGATGCATAGCACTCGGCTATATCCCCGTCGCGTCTTTTTACTATTTGATAGTTAACTTTAACATTATTAACTTTTTCAAACATTTTAACTAGTTCTAAAACACTAGTTCCTTTTCCAGTTCCTAAATTATAAATTTTTAAACCGTGAATCTTGTTATTTAAAGCCAGAATATGACCATGAGCTAAATCTAAAACATGAATGTAATCTCGAACTCCCGTTCCATCAATAGTTGGATAATCATCGCCAAAGATATTTAAAACTGGAAGTTCTCCTCTTGCAACTCTTACAACATAAGGCATTAAATTATTAGGTATGCCATTAGGATTCTCGCCTAACAATCCTGATTTATGAGAACCAATTGGATTAAAATATCTTAAAATTGTAATATCAAAACTAGAATCCGAATTATATAAATCTGTTAGAATATTTTCAATCATTAGCTTAGTTGTTCCATAAGGGTTTGTAGTGTGAAGACTCGCGTCCTCCCTAATTGGTAAAGTTTTAGGTTTCCCGTAAACCGTGGCACTTGATGAAAAGACTATTTTTTTAACATTATATTTTGCCATACATTTTAATAAGTTAATTGTTGATAATAAGTTATTTTCATAATAAGTAAGAGGTTTAGAAACACTTTCACCTACAGCTTTCAAACCAGCAAAATGAATAACTGCATCAGGTCTTTCCTTCTCAAATACTTCTGAAACTTTCGAATAATCACATAAATCATATTGATAAAAGGTAGCATTTTTCCCTGTTATCTTTTTAATTTTTTCTAAAACCTCAAGTTTGGAATTAACAAGATTATCAATTATAATAACCTCATCTCCATTTTCTAATAATTCAACTACTGTATGAGAACCAATATACCCAAGTCCTCCTGTTACTAATACTTTCATAAACCTCCTAATATGTAACAATTTCTTTGCTACTCTCGACAAGTTTTCCTTTGTCGCTTTCTTTAATTGTTATTATACTACTATCCCCATCAGAAATAAAACGATTTTTTTCTAATAATTTAAAATTCATTTCAATATCAAAGTCAACTCCATTATTATCATAAGCTCGGCATCTTTTTAAGAAGGTTTTATCAAAAGTTTTATCAAATGGAGATACTTCGCTTTCCCAACCAACTCTTAAAGCTGCCTCCGTTTCATATTGATACCCTTCATAATCTCCTTTTAAGATATAAGCGTAATTTGCATGACTTTTCTTATAAGGTGAACCAAAAGGAAGAGCAACTATTTTTAAATAGTCATCAGGAATAATACTTTCTAACTTTTGATACATTTTTCCAACTACTTCTTTTGTTTTCTCAGTACTAATTTTTGTAAAATCTGGATGTGTTGTTGTATGATTTCCAATGTCATACCCGTTTTTAATTAACCATTTCATGATATCTTCATTATATTCTTTTTGATTACAAAGTTCAGCATTTAAGAAGAATGTTGCTGTAACTCCATAATCTGGATATTTCTTCTTGATACTTTCTAATATTCCAATTGCAGACTTCGGATCAAACTCTAAATTACCATCACTATCTTTTCCTATTACTTTAAAGTTATTAGCATTCCCATCATCAAAAGTTAAAACAATTGGACTATATCCAATAGGCACATTAATCTCTCCATCAATATAATCTTTTAATCTTACCATCCTATATCCTTTTTCATAATAAAACTCTAAATCTTTAAGAAATGCATCACTAGTTCTTGAATAACCATCTTTATCAACATTTCCTCCAATATACTTAGGCTCTGTATCAATTATTTGATGATACATCATAATTGGAACTTTTCCTAGTTCATTAACACCTTTTTCTTGAAATTCAGTTAGAGGAATACTTCCTTTAGAAACTGTTATTTCTAAGATATTATCATTTAATAAACTTTCAATTACAACATCTTTTTTAACATCATCACTATAAATATAATTAGTCTTTACTTCTAAATTATTCTTTTTAGCATATTCGTTTACTCGACTTACCTCCATATTTTTAAAATCAGTTATTTTTTCTTCTTCATGATTATTACTATAACTTGGCTTCTTATTAACCATGGTTAAAATAATTGCTCCAATTATTACAACTACTATAAAAACCATTACTCCCCAAACCTTTTTTTTTAATTTTCTTTTTCTTCTCATAACTATCACATAATTATTATATACCAAATTATCTAAAAAAACTATATCAATAATTTATTTTTTTCATAAACTATTAGTAGGTGAATACTATGTTTAAAAAAAGAAACCATGGAATGTTTTGTTATTGTTCAATGTGTAGAACGAGAAGAAAAACTAGCATTCTTTATAATGTTGTTATAAGTATTTTCTTAATTATCTGTGCATATCAATTAATAATTATTTTTTTAGCTTTTACAAGAATTAATATCTTTATTTTATTTTTAGAGTTTTTATTCTTAATGTTTTTATTAACAAGAAGTTTATTTTAAAAAAAATTCGGAAAAATCAACTAATCCGAAGTTTTTTTATTTTTATTCTTCTTTTCACGTTTAGAATCATCATCTACTATTCCATAATAGTATTTAGTTACATATAAAAGACAAAATGGAATAAGTCCAAAAAGAAATGATATTACTCTAAAAAGAGCAAATGCTTCTAAAACAATTGTTAAGAAACTAAATATTATCATTAAGTATCTTAAAATTTTTTTCTTTTTATAAACATTATATTTTTCTTCATCAGTCATTTTTAATCACCGTACCAACATCTTCCCCATTTAAAACTTTAATTAAATTTTCTTGGTCATTAAAATTAATAACTAAAATATCTTTATTATATTCCATACAATCTTTTATACATTTAAGATCCATTACTTTTATTTCAGGATTATCAAGTACTTCTTTATGAGTTAGTTTTTTATATAAAATTGCATCCTTATATTTATTAGGATCTTTATCATACACCCCATCAACATTTGTAAGTTTAATGATAACATCAGCCCCAATCATAATTGCTTTCATACTTGCTGCAGTATCTGTTGAGCAACCAATATGACCAGTTCCACCACTAAAAATTATAACTACTCCTTCATTATACATTTTCTTTAATTCATCTTCGCTATGATATTCAATTAATTCATGAAAATCAAATGGTGATGAAATAACATTTTTGATATTTTCTTTGGTAAACGCATCCCTTAAAGCTAAAGCATTCATGGTTGTACCTAACATTCCCATTGAATCAGCATTAATGGCTTCCATATCTTGATGGCTTCGTCCTCGAAAGAAATTTCCTCCTCCAACAACTACACTAATATTAATTCCCATTGCTTGAACTTTTTTAATTAACCTTGCAATTTCTCTTGTTTTTTCTTTATTTATATTTTCCGCTTCACTCATAAGTGACTCGCCACTTAATTTTAATAATATATTTTTATACATCTTTATTCTCCATATATTCTTCTAAATTATCTAATATTTCTTTATTAATATCTTCAATTTCTCTTATTTTATTATCTTTTATACAATTAATATTTTTCCAGTTATATAGTGTTGCAAGTTCCATGTAAGCAGCTTC
>CANRIE010000097.1 GCA_947630585.1 uncultured Bacilli bacterium
TTTCCACCTACTAAATTATACGACCTACATAGTCGCACGCCCCGGTATCATAATTAGATTATATTACAATTATTTGGACTTTTCAAGATATTTTTCTAACATTAAAAATACGACATAAAGAATATAGTATTACTATACTACATCTCTATGTCGTAAAATGACGAAATCTCAGAATATTATCTTGTGATAATTTTAGTACGCCCCCCCCATAGTTATCATATTGTCAACATATTTATTTGATACATTAATTAATTTTAACATGAGGTCCACATCCTTTCTACCATTAACATAATACCATGATTAATTAACTTATGCAATCCCCTATTTTTTTATAATTTACACCTTTTTACAATTAATGTTCCTTTAAATAGTTAATAGCATCTTCTAATTTTTCAACTTTAACAACATCAATATTATATTTATATTTATTTTTAGTTTTCATAGCTTCATCATAATTATCTTTAGGAACAAAGAAAATATCAGCTTTATTTTTAACAGCACCCATTAATTTATATTTAACTCCACCTATTTCACCAACATTACCTTCTGAATCAATGGTTCCTGTTCCAACAATTTTTCTGCCTTTGGTTAAATCTTCTGGAATTAACCTATCATAAATAGCAAGGGATAACATGAAGCCTCCGCTTGGACCTGATTCATTCCATTTAAATTTTAAATTAATTTCAGGATCTACTTCATAATCATAAACATTAACTAAATATAGGCCAATTACTTTTTCATTATTATAATTAATTAACTTAGCATAACAATCAACTTCTTTATCATTTCTTAAAACTTTAACATCAACTTTTTCTCCAACTTCTAAAGTTTCTAAATATTCATGATATTCACTATTATTTGATACACTATGACCATTAACACTTACTAAAGTATCACCTATTTTAATATCCGTGTCACTTTCGCTATTTACATAAATAACTTTATAATCATCACTTTTAATATTAACACTTTTCCCTGCTAAGGTATACGCGTTTATTATAGCATTAGCATTAGCTTCTTCTAAATATAACTTTTCTCTTTTATCAATATCACTTAAAGATTCACTATCATCAACCTTATAACTACTAACTTCATCACTTTCCCATTTATCAAATAATAAACTTAATAAATACGTTGGAATAGTCGCATTAATTTGTTTTACATAAGCAAGATTATAACTCCCTTTTTCATTACTTTCTAAGTCAATTCTTTTTTCTAAATCAATTGTTCCTCCTCCAACATAAATATAATATGGTAAAGGAAACGTTACAATAAATAATAATACTAAGAAAATTATAACTTCTTTATAATTATCTTTAATAAAGTTTTTAATACTTACATATATTTTATTAAACATTATATCACCTACCTAATTATAACAAAAAAAGGAATATTTATGAAGAAAAAATTTAATTTATTGATATGTTTTATTATTTTTTTATTTTTATTTGAAATATTTGATCATTCAAATATTATTATTAATACTATTTATGAAAGTTCTAAAATCTGGTTTTATAATATAGTTCCTACTATTTTACCTATTTATATAATCGTTGACTTACTTATTAATTATAATGCTATTTTTTATTTATCAAAAGTATTTGGTAGCATTATGGAAAAATTATTTAAGTTAAAGCCTGAAACCTCATTTGTTTTTTTACTTTCAATTATTTCAGGATTTCCAAGTAACAGTAAATATTTAAAAAATATGCTTGATGATAAGATAATTAATCCTAATGAAGCTAATAAACTTTTATTATTTACCCATTTTTCTAATCCTTTATTTATAATTGAAAGTATTGGAGTTAGTTTTCTTAATAATAAACAAGTTGGCATTATTATATTAGTTGTTCACTATTTAACTAATATCATAATTGGGTTATTTAATAGAAATTATTATGTTAATTTAAGTAATGATGTTAAAATAAAAGAAAAAAAGAAAGATAGTTTTGTTAATACTCTATCTAACTCTATTTTTAATACTGTTAAAATATTATTTTTACTTTATGGTATTATTACTTTCTTTATGATAGTAACTTCTCTTATTAAAGCTAATCTACCTTTTAATAATATTATTAATAGTTTATTATGTGGTCTTTTAGAAATGACTCAAGGAATATATTTTGTATCTAGTTTAACTATTCCTTTAATAATTAAATCAACAATTATTACTTTTTTTATCTCTTTTGGAGGCTTAAGTATTCATATGCAAGTATTTAGTATTTTAGGTGGTTATAAACTATCTTATAAAGATTATTTTTTAGCAAGACTTATGCATGCAGTTATTGCGAGCAGTATCGTTTTCTTAATTTTATATTTTATGATACCGCGAATTTAATTTTAAATAATTCATTTAAATTTCGATGTTTAAAAACTATTTCTAAACTATAAATTGTATTTTCAGGATCTTCATAAGTTTCTTTTTCTAATATGGGGTCAGGGTGATAAGTAATATCTTCAATTGTTACAAACTCGTCTTCACTTCCCGGAACTATATAATCAACAGAATCATAAGATATACCTACTTTATCATCTAAGTTATAAATATATAAAGGAATATTTCTTGTTGGAGTTTCTAAAGTATAACTATTAGTACTATTCCTAACTATTTTAGTAACCCTGTTACTTCTATTATTTTTACTTAATATGTCATCATATATAATTTTAGTTAAAGTATTTTTATAATTTGTAATTTCTGTTAATAATTCTTCATACTCACTTCTATCTCGATAAACATAAGTAACATTAGTAATTGTTACCATAATTCCAACTACTAAGACCATCGTTAATAAAAGTTCTAAAGTTGTAAACCCTTTTTTATTCATAAACCACCTCAATTATATTTCTATTATATAATAAGTTTTTCTTTTTTTAAATGTTTTTACTAATTTTTGAAATTTTTAAAGCTATTTTATTTTGAATATCTTTTAGAAATTCCCGTCTTGTTTTAATATGAGGGAACGCATCAACAAGTCTTTTATGTAACCTACTTTTATGTGATAATACTTCTTTAATTTTCTTAGTAATTTCTTCTGTTTGGTCATGTTCAGCAATTTTAATTTCAGTTTTTAAACTTTTAACAACATTAAAAGATACTATATTATCAACTATAAATAAAATTAATATAATTATAGCTAAAATAGTTAAAATTAAAGGATTTATTTTTTCTAATATTTTCATATAAAAGGGATTAATAATATAAATAATTAACAAGCCTAGAATTCCAAAAGGAAGCATAGTTTCAAGACAAATCCTTCCATTTATATTAAACTTTTTATCACTATAATCCCACCATCTTGCATTAAATAATTTTTCCATTACTAAACTTGTCATGTATTCTAATATTGAACAAATAACAATTGCCATGATAAATAAGGTTACTGGGCTATCCATATATTTTTTTAATAATAAAATTATTAATAAACATCCATATCCATATATAGGACAATAAGGTCCGATTAAGAAACCTCTATTAACAAATTTATGTTGTTTAAATAAAGTTAATATAACTTCCATTAACCATCCCATAAATGAATAAATTATAAATAAGTGGAAATAAACTACTAAATCATTCATTATCTACTACTACTCCTTAATTTATTTAAATATTTTTTATCTAATTCTTGAACTTTAAAATGGCTTTTAGTAATATATTCATTTTTTATATTATTAAGTTTCATTAAACTTTCTTTTTTTAGAATATTTATATTAGTTCCAATTAATTTTCCAATCATCTCCGTTATTACTTTTTTATCTTGTTTAGGTATCTCACCATATTTTTTTAGTATTTTTGGAACATTACCTTTCAAGTCTTGAACTATTTCTTCAAAAGTTGTTGCTTTGGTTGCATAAAATAATTCAAATATAATATCAACTAGTATTTTTCTTTGGTCAACAGTTGTACTATAAAACCATTCTGTTATTGTTTTATCAATATTTTCACTTAACTCTGTATTTTTATCAACTGTGATTAAGTAGTCTTTAAATACTTGCCATGAAAATATATCATGTTCAAATAAACCTTTTTCTAAACTTAAAACAACGGTTACTTTTTCGTAATGCTCTAATACTCTTCCAACAATAGAATCTTGAGGAACATAAGTTTCAATTTTAGACATAATAGCTTTTTTTCCATATGTTTTAAAAACGTTATCTCCAAATCCTGGTCCATCATAATTATAAATTTTAATAATTCGTCTTTGAATTCGTCTTGAACTTGTTAATCCAGCATAAATGGCAACATTCCCGCCCTTGGAATGTCCTCCTAACCGAATTTTTTTATGAGGGTATTTGGTTGCTATTTTTCGGGTGTAATTTCTTCCTGTTATTTGACATGGAACATTTTCCATAAATCCCATATTGAAATCTTCTTTCCAACCATTGATAGTCTTATCGGTTCCTAAAAATGAAATATATAATTCTTTAGATGATAAGTGAATCGTAATTGCTCCAAATTGTTCTTCTGTACTAACATCACTTCGAGCTTTATAATCCGTGACTTTTAAATTTTTAAATCTTAAACTTACCCCTAAATTAGTAATTAATTCTTTATCACCATTATATAAAAAGTCTTTATTAGGAAAATCTTTCATTTTTAAAGAAATTGATTCAATTGTTTCAACTCTTTTCATCGGAATTCTATCAAATAATAAATAGGAAAATCTAGCTAAAATCATACTATCTATTTCGTTAAATGGACTTTCTTTAGATATTTTAATATCTCCCCTCCATTTTAAATAATCATTTATATTAGCCATACCATCACTCCAATCAATCTAGTCAATTATACACTAAGTTTCTTTTCTATGCAAGAAATAAACTTAAAATATGATATCTTGAGTTGCTATTTTAACTAGTTTTTCATTTTCAAATCTTAAAGCAATACCATGTTCTAAATCAAATTTATAGTCGCATAAAAGCGTTACGACTCTTTTTTTATCATTTCTTCCTACATAAAGTTTATCAGGCATAATATATTTGAATATATTATCTATTTTTTGCTCTTTAAATTTTGAAGGATTATCATTTTTTAAATAATTAATTAAATCATTAGGAATATTTTCAAGTATTTTTTGGTTTTCTAAAAACTTTTCTAACGCTTTAATTTGATACTCTTCAATTTCTTCAGAATCATAACATTCATAACTAACTGGTAAATTAAACTTTCTTTTAAATATTTTAATATCTACTTTATTCATCAAATTTAACTCCTTTCTTACCATGTAATTTATCATATTCCCGAATTTCAAATCTTCCCCCTGTATGTTTAAATGATCCATGAATAGAAGCTGGAACTAATTGACAAGTTTTCATATCACTGCATTCATGAAATTCTAAATTATTCTTTTGTTTAAATTCTAAAACTTCTCTTTCACTAGAAAATTTCCCTTCTTCAACTAATTTTTTACAAAAAGCTTTGAAATTTGAATCTAAATCAGGAGTCATTTTCTCAATTTTAGATGATATTTTAGAACATTTTGAAAAATCAGGAACACAATTTTTATATTCAATACCATCTAAATGATATTTTTTTAATTCTTGATTAACTTCTTTATTAGCAAGAATAAACTTAGAATTTCCAATTTCCCCTTCCCATTTACCATTTTGAGGTAAATAAATTTCTCTACCTTCTACTTTTGAATAAAATTTTTCAGGAATTCCTGTTTCATTAATATCATTTTTATTTAATTCTAATTTTTTATTCCAATAATTATCTAATTCTTTGATAGACATTTTATTTTCCGTTTTTTCTAATAACTTACTTTCAGATAAATTGTTTTCAACCTTTTCTATTTTAGGTATTTCATTCATTATAAAATTTCTCCTTTCATATTGCATTCTGTATATCTTCGATATAATTCAACATATCTATTGTCTTCTAAAGTCTTTTCATGTAAGAGCATAGCAATTACTAATTCTTGTTGTTCTTTAGAATAATCTTTTAAAGATGGATTTACATTTTTAATAATATAATTTGCTAAATCATTAATATCTTCATAGACTAAAGCTTCTTCAATTATTTTAGAAGCATTAAGTAAATCATAAAATAAAGTACTTAATTTTTCTAAGTTTTCATAATCACTACATTCTAAATAATCTAAAAATTTTGTTTTTACTTTACTATCAATTTGACTTTTTAAAACTAATCCTTTTATTTTTTTAGCATAAGTTTTTCTATCTTTATTTACTAAACAATCTAATAAAGTTTTAACTGTATTGTCTTCATTAATTATATTAACATTATTATATAAATAACCATCTTGATTATTTTTAAATTTATCAATTTTACAAAGGACAGGTTCAACCCATTCATTTTGATAAATAGCAGCAACTCCACATGGAAGTTTAGCAAGTTCTATAATCTGGTCATCATTTAAATTAGCTGAAAGTCCTACTAAATCTCTATCATCTTTATCAGCTAATCTCATGATTATTTTAGTATTAGTATTTCTAATAACTGACATATCTAAAAGCATAGGGGCTTGATCAACAATTATAAATCCTTCCCCATAAGTTCGCATCTCAGCAATAGAGTTTGCAAGTATTTCAACACTTTTAGCAAGAATATTTGAACTTTCATTATTATTTTCTAAAGATGTTCTCTTTAATATATGATGTGCTTCTTCTAAAACGGTTACATGTCTTAAACTTGCATTCATTAAATTACTAGTCATTCGGTATTCTTCAAGTTTCATAATAAGTATTCCCATAATAAGGGATTTAGTTTCAGATGATGCTACCCTGCTTAAATCAACAATTACATTAGAATCAAATAAATCTTTTTCTTTAATTTCATCATTTGTAAATATAAGTTTATTAAGACCATTAGTTAAAGAATTGAGTCTTACTAATAAAGCCCCTTTATAAGCACCTTTGTTGTCACTATCAAATTCACTTTCTTCAATAATTGTTTTTATATTCCGAGCAACATCAATAAAGTTTGGAAATAATTCAAGATTATATTTATTAGTTGAATTTAAAGTATCCCAACCACAATCTAAATATGACTTGATAATTGCATCTTTTAAAACGGCTGGCATAGCTGCATACATTGGCCAACAAACATTAAATATTTCAACTAATCTATCAATATGTTCTAAAATATGAATATCTTTATTAAAACTAAAAGGATTAAGTCTTAAAAGTTGAGTTAATTTAGGATTAGTTCCATAAACCATAACATCTTCTAAATTACCAAAAATATTCTTGTATTCACCTTTAGCAGGTTCGATTACTAAAAACTTTTTATCTAATTTTTTAAGACGACTTAATATTTTATATATGGTATTGCTTTTTCCAGAACCAGTTGAGCCCGTTACAAAAGTATGTGATGATAAAGATTCAATATCTAAAGAAACATCAGTATTTTCAACAGCATTCATATGGAAAATATGGCCTAATTTGCATTTTTCACTTTCAGAAGATTCTAAATTATATGTAATTACATCGCGTCCAAATTCGGCACATTCTAAAACGGGAAAACCTGTAACTGATTTTTTAGGAAAATTCAAGGAATAAGCTAATTCTTTACCGGTTAAACTTGTAGTAGCATCAACAATAGATGGATATAAATTGTAATATCTATCTTCTTCTAAAAGATTTAAATTTAAAGAAAATCTTGGATGTCTTAGTTCTCGAAGATAATTTACTATTTCTTTAGCAATTTTTTCTTCTTCAGGAATATTTCCTCTCCATAAATTAATTGATGATGATGCGATATAAGATTTTTCTCCTTGCGTTAAGGCTAAATACGAATGAGCAACATTACTAGCTATATTAAAATCTTCACTTAAAATATAGGCTGCAAAATCCCACATGCCTAAAGCACTACTTTGATCTAGGCGTTGCATTTCTTCTTCAAGGATTTTTAAAGCATGTTTTACATTGTAATTTTCAAAGTTCCTTGTTAGTCCTTCATTTTTTCCAGCTGTGACACCTACACTTGAAGACCTTGCAAAATTAA
>CANRIE010000098.1 GCA_947630585.1 uncultured Bacilli bacterium
AAGATGTATGTAAGAAGAATAATTGATTATATTGCTAAATACTATGTTGAGTTAGGTGGGTGTGATGCAATTGTCTTTACAGCAGGAGTAGGTGAAAATAGTGCTGCCGTTCGCCGTCAAGTTATTGAAGGACTTTCAGTTTTAGGAGTTAAATTAGACTATGATAAAAATGAGATTAGAGGTAAAGTTCAAAAGATTTCAGCAAGTGACTCTAGTATCAAAGTCTATGTAATTCCAACAGATGAAGAATTAATGATAGCAAGAGATACATTAGAATTAATAAATAGTTAGGATGATTATATGTTTAAAGATATTTTTGAATTAATAAAAAGTTTTAAAAAAATAGTTTTAGCTCGCCATGTAGGAGTTGACCCTGATGCTATGGCATCAACCATGGCTTTAAAAGATAGTATTAAATTAACATTTCCTGAAAAGGAAGTTTATGCTGTTGGAAGTGGGTCTATGAGATTTAATTATTTTGGTAAATTAGATAGACTTGAAGATATGAAAAATTCTTTATTAATAGTTTTAGATACTCCGGATATAAGAAGAATTGATGGTGTTAATTTAAGTGACTTTTTAAAAATAGTTAAAATTGATCATCATCCTTTTGTTGAAAAGTTTGGAGATATTGAATACATTGATGATACTGCAAGTAGTGCTTCGGAACTAGTTTTAGAGTTAATTAATGAAACGGATTTATTAATGGATAAAAATATCGCATCTAAAATATATTTAGGAATTGTAAGTGATACTAATCGGTTTATGTTTAATAATTCAACTGGAAAAACATTTAGATTAGTTGCTAAAATGCTTGATGAATATGAAATTGAAATAGATAAGTTATATGAACCATTATATTTAAGACCTTTAAATGAGGTGAGATTAGAAGGGTATATTGGACTTAATTTAAAATTAACTCCAAATGGGGTTATCTATATTAAATTAACGAAAGAAATTCTTGATGAATATGAAGTTGATGCAGCAAGTCCTGGAAATATGATAAATAACTTTAATTATATAAATGAAGCAATTGTCTGGGTGTTTTTTACAGAAGATGAAAAAAATAATAATATCAGGGTATCTGCGAGATCCCGTGGACCTATTATTAACACGACTTTAAGTAAATATAATGGGGGAGGCCATAAATATGCAAGTGGGGCTCGAATTACAGATATGAGCGAGAGCGACGCAATAATTAAAGATTTAGATGATTTATGTAAAGAATATAAAGAATTGGAGAGTGATACTTTTGCAAATTAAAAGTGCTAAACTAGATATAATTGCAGTAAGACGAAGTCAATATCCGAACGAAAAGAAACCAGAATTCTTGTTAGTTGGCCGAAGTAACGTTGGAAAAAGCAGTTTCATTAATACCATATTAGGTCAAAAAAATCTAGCAAGAACCTCATCTCGTCCTGGAAAAACGCAAACTCTAAATTTCTATTTAGTAAATGATTCTCTTTATTTAATAGATGTTCCAGGATATGGATATGCATCAGTTAATCAAGAACAACAAAAGAAAATGGGAATGCTAATTGAAGAATATTTAGAAAAAAGGGAAGAATTAAAACGAGTATTTATGTTAGTTGATTTTAGAATAAAACCAACTGAGAATGATTTACTTATGTATCAATTCTTAAAATACTATAATATACCAGTTACGGTTATTTTAACAAAATATGATAAAGTTGCAGCATCTAAAAAAGATAGAAATTTAAAATTAATTAAAGATACCCTTAATTTAGCAGTTGGGGATGATTATGTTTTATTCTCAAGTGTTAGTAAAAAAGGACGAAGCGAAGTTCTTGATATTATAGAAAATTTTTTAATTGAAACAATATGATTGACAAAACCTTAATTTTATCATAAAATTATATTTGACAATAAGGAGGATATGATGGGATTAGATAAGATTAAAGGTTTTTTTGGTGGAAATCAAGAAAATAATAATGTAAATAATGAACCTATGGAAAATAATATTGTTAATGAAGATGAATATTATGATACAAAAAGGGAAGCATTTAAAGATATAAGTAATGCTAGTAAAATGATTTTGTTTGAGCCAAGAGCTTATTCTGAAAGTCAACAAATAGCTGATTTCTTAAAGAAAAGAAGTACGGTTGTTGTTAATTTAAAAAGAGTTACTCCTGATCAAGCCAAAAGAATCGTTGATTTTTTAAGCGGAACTTTGTATGCTATAAATGGTGGTTTACAAAAACTTGGAACAGGTATTTTCTTATGTACTCCAAATAATGTTGATGTTGAGGGTACAATTACAGATGAAAATAAAGAAAAGACTGTTAAAAAAGATATTAAAGATGATGAAGAAGTTGATTGGTAACTTCTTTTTTTTAGTTTGATTGCAAAAAAAATATTGTATTTTTAAATATCTGATGTTATAATTTAACTATACTAGAAAGAAGGTAAGTATGAAAAATAATAAAATAGCGTTTTTAGCACCTCTATTAATGGTAATATGTGCAGTTGGAGTATTATTAATTGGAAAATCTTATTCAGCAAGTGATACTTCAACAGGAGAAGCAACTGGTAAAGTTCAAACTACAAATTGGTATTATGTAAGAAGAAATATGTATTCTCATTATTATGTAAGTCATAATAGTACCGAAAGAGATGGAATAAAAACAGCTAGTGGGACAATTTTAATTAAAAATGGTGATAGAACGAAGAGTAATGATGGAGCTGCAGCTGTTGCAGTTTATTGTGCTCAACAAGGCTATGGTAATTCATCATCAGCTCATACGAGGTATACACTTGCTAAAGCCGTAAAAAAAGGTTTTATTACTAATAAAGCTAGTAAAATTTTAGATGCCATGATGAAGTATGCATATCCATATATTACCTTAACTGATTTAAAAGAGGCTTTAAAGAATCCAACTTATGGATTAGATAGTGGTGTTTATGATAAATATAGTTTTGATAAATTAAATGCCCAGGAGGCTATGACAGCAGTTCAGGCTTCTATTTGGAATGCAACTAAAAATAAAGATAATTATTATAAATTTGGTGGTACGTTAAGTAAAATTTCTTCAAGACAATCAAGTTTTGCCCTTTTTGGGGCAGTTAATTGGCAAAGCTGTGCTGGATATAGAACGGGAAGTGGTTTATATAAAACAATTTTAACGAGTGAAGAAGAAGAGTGGTATAAAGAAAGTAAATGTGATACCTCAGGAGAATTTTATAAAAATGTGTTTAAATTACGGGCAGATGGAAATATTGAAAATAGAGTTAATACTTTAGTAAAATGGTATGCAAATTTATATAATAAAGTAACAGAGGATGATAGTCTTCCAAATGTTACAGTTAAGTCATCAAATTTTCAAAGAGAAGGCGATACTTTAACCTTAAATGTAACTATTGATTCTGAAAATCATGATTATGAAATAACATTTAAAAATCAAGCAGGCGATGTGATTTTAGCTAAACAAAAAGCGACAGGTGATGCTAACGGTAATACATTTACAATTAAAGGTTTACCTGCTACAACAACGATTGTAACGGCAACAGTTGATTTAACATCAGTTAAAAAGAATGTATATTATTATTGGGGTAGTGGTCAAGATTGGATAGGTGTTAATTCAGGAAATCATAGTGAAGATTTAACAATTACTAATCAAGGTTCAGGCCAAATAGATGTTTATAAAGTTGCTAATCAAAGTATTAATGTTGAGGTTTCTTATTCCGAATCTCCAAGCGGTGATAATAAATGTGGAGCAGGTTGTCTACCTGATGCTAAATTTATTCTTTATGCTAATGATAAAAAAACTATAATTGATGAATTTACATCAAGTGATGTTAAACATACAACCGAAAATCTTGCAGATGGAACCTATTATTTATATGAATTAGATGCTCCTTATGGATATACAAAATATAAATATAATGGTGCTAATGTTGATTCTGATGGTTATATAAAAATAGATATTTCAAATGGAAATGCTGCATCAGTTGTTGTTAATAATGATGTAATTAAAGTTTGTTTCAAAAAAATTGATAGTGTAACAAAAGAAGTAATTGATGGTGTTGAGTTACAAGTTGAAGATGCTGAGGGTAGTGTATATGAAATATTTACAACCTCATCTCAACAAGGAAATTATTGCCTACCTGATGGACAACTTGAATCTGGATATTATTACTTAAATGAAACAGTTACTCCATCTGGTTATGGTGCTCCTGATAGGGTTTATAAATTCTCAGTTGGTGATGCAAATCCTGATGATGTTGTTGTTGATTATGAAACTAAAGATATTATTAATGCTCAAAATGTTAATGGAGTCGTAACTGTTGAGAATAAACCGGGAACTTTAATAAGTAAATCAGATATTACAACTGGAGCTTGTGTTGCAGGTGCTCATTTAATTGTTAAAGATAGTGAAGGTAAGCAAGTTGATGAATGGACTTCATCTTGTGAGGACGGAAAAGATACTTATACTCTAAAACTTGATGAAGGAAAATATACGTTAATTGAAGAAACAGCTCCTGATGGTTATGCAACAGCATCCCAAATTGAATTTTCAGTTGATGCAAGTGGCAAGGTTAGTACTTCCCTTGAAATGAAAGATGATCCAATTAATGTATGTTTCATGAAAGTAAGTGGTACTAAAGAAGGAATTCCAAATGCTGAATTTACAATCCTTGATTCTGAAGGAAAAGTATATAAAACTTTTAAATCTACTGATACTGATGTTTGCTTCCAACGTATGCCAGTTGGAAAATATACAATTCGTGAAACCAAAGCCCCAGAAGGGTATGAAAAATTAGAGAAAGATATTGAAATTGAAGTTAAAGATACAAAAGAAACTCAAACATTTAAAATTAATAATGAAACAACAACTGAGAAAACTGCTCAAAATTCATCTCAACTAGTGATTATTATAGCATCCATATTTATGGTATTTGGATTAGGATTGGTTGGCTACTATGGCTACAAAAAACAAAGTTAAAAAAGAAGAGACCATACTTATCATAGTAGGGTCTCTCTTACTAATCATATCTTTTATTCTTTTTCATTATGAGAAAATCTTAAGTATTAGTGATGCAATTTATAATAATATTCAAGCTGAAATTTATAAAGAGAATGTGAAAGATGAAGATAATTTAGAAGTAAATATTAATACTAATTATATTGATAAAAAAGATGATGATAATAGTCCAACTTCTAATTCAGGAAGTCCTAATTATATTGGTTTTATAGAAATTGATAAAATTAATTTAAGACAAGGCTTTTTATCTAAAAATTCTTATTATAATCATATTGATTATCATGTTCAAATTCTTAAAGTATCAGACTTACCTGATGTTATTGGAGGAAACTTAATTTTAGCTGCTCATTCTGGAAATAGTTATATATCATATTTTCATAATCTTTATAAATTAAATTTAGGTGATATAGCTAAAATATATTATAATGGTAAAATATATCGTTATGAAATAGTTAATATTTATAAAGAAAAAAAAGATGGTAGTGTAAATATTTATCGTGATTTAGAAAAAACTTGTTTAACTCTTATTACTTGTACAAGAAATGATTCTAAAACTCAAACTATTTATATTTTAGAACTTATTGGAGTTGAAACTTATTAGGAGGTATTTATGTTTAAAGATCCTTTTGTTATTAGTAGTATTATATTAGCTTTAAGTTTTATTCTTATACTAATATGGAATTTAAAATTAAAAAATAAGTGGATTAAAATTACATTTCTAGTTTTAGCAATTGTCTATTTAGTTACAATATTTATATTAGATAATAATTTTGTAAATAGTTTATTAACAAGCTTAATTACTTATATTTGGTATCCTAATTATTTATTATTTATAGTAACTATAATTATATCAATTATAATATTTATAATAACTTTATTTAAGAAAAAATTAAAATCTAAATATAAAATAATCAATTATATCTTATTTTGTTTTCTTTTCACTATTTATATAATATATTTAAGACAAGATATTGATACCTCTTTATATAGTGAATTATATAGTAGTAAAAGTTTAATTCTTCTTAGAATAGGAACTATTTCGTTTCTAGTTTGGTTAATTATAGCAATTATTTTTAAAGTAGGTGATAAGTATGAAAAGTAGATTTATATATATGAAATTATTAGGTTTAATATTAGTTTTAATTGGATTTAGTTATTCAATTACTTCTTTTAATAATTTCTTTTCTTATATATTTAATACAAGAATATTTCCTGAAAACTTAAATATTTTTGTAATGGCAATTGGTTTAATTATACCTTTATCAGTTTTTATATATGGAGTTTATTTCTATTTTTATACAGATTTTAATATTACTAAAATAAATAAATTAATATTTATATATAATTTAATATTATTTATTATAAGTATTATTATGATAATAATTAATTATTTAAAATTAGATTCATTTATTATATTTCAAGTATTTGAGTTCATTCATGATTCATTTAGTTATTTAGGTGTATTATTATCATTACTTGGAATATACGGATGTTTTAAATATAAATATTAGTTTACATTAATAGACACTTTTTGACTCATTTAGACAAAAAAAGTTTGACTTAAATAAATTTTTTTGTTACCATAGATAATGTGCGTAAAATTGAAAAGCACATAAATGAGGTGTCTTAAAAAAATGAAAACAAAAGTTAGGCTGAATTGCTATTTCTTTAGTAATTTAATAGTCGGTTTGTTATCCTTAAACTTACTTTATAATAATGATCCTAAAACTTTAATTAAAGTTAATAACGACGAAGGGAAACTTCTAGCTATATATGAAATGAATGATAGTTTAGATAAGGAAAGTAGGGAGGTAGAGAGAGATACAGATACTTCGGATACTAATATTATAAGTGTTAGTAAAAAAGTATTTGCAAGTAAAAAAGTTATTCCTTATGTTAAACCAAGTTATAATGATGTAACCGGTAGTAATTTAGTTAATTATGCCAAACATTATTTAGGACTTCCTTATGTTCATGCGGGTAGTAGTTTAGAAACTGGTACAGATTGTAGTGGATTTGTAAGATTAATTTATAGAGAATTTGGAATTAATTTAGGAAGAACGGTTGAAAGTCAACTTTATAGTGGTTCTTATGTAAGTCGAAATGATTTAGAGCCGGGGGATTTAGTTTTCTATGGTTATTCTGGATATGCAACTCATGTTACAATTTATATTGGAGGAGGAATGGTTATTCATGAATCTACTCCAAGAGATGGGGTTAAAATTAGTTCTATTAATATGATGCCCTATATAACTTCAAGAAGATTAATTACAGCAAATGTCTATCATGATACGAAAGTTGAAGTTAAAAAAGAAGAGATTATAGTTCAAAATGAAGTAAGTGAAGAAAAAGATGAAAATGAAAATGAAAATAAAGATTTAGAATTTAAAGATGAAGTTAAGGATAATGAAATTGAGAATTTAGATGAAAGTAAGAATTTAGAAAATGAAAATTCTAGTCTAAATAGTGAAGTTGAAAAAGAAATTGATGAGTCTTTGAATGAAGAGGAAACTTTAAAAGAAGATAATAGTGTAAGTGAACAAGAATCTTCAAAAGATGAGAATTTAAATAAAGAAGTAGTAGAAGAAAATTCAAGTGATACTAATTTAGCTAAACAAGAAGAAACAGATTTAAATGAAACTAGTTTAGATAATACGATTGAAGAAAATCAAGTATCAGCTGAAGAAATTTCAAAATAATTAAAAAAGGGTATTGTAAAAATAAAAATTTTATTATATAATACTCTTGTATTTTGTCCCAGTAGCTCAGCTGGATAGAGCATCGCCCTTCTAAGGCGGGTGTCAGGGGTTCGAATCCCTTCTGGGACACCATTTGATAATTACCCTTATTTAATAAGGGTTTTATTATGCTTAAAAATAGATAATTGAATTGTTTTGGAAAAATAGTTTTAAATTAAAGTAAAGTATGATATT
>CANRIE010000099.1 GCA_947630585.1 uncultured Bacilli bacterium
TTTTCGAACACGTTTTCCCATAAAATAAGGAAAATAAGTTAAAAGTTGGGATAAAAAAATAGTTGGTATAATGATAGCAGGCGATGTATATATGAAATATACAGAAAGTAATACTGTTATAAATGCTGAATTAATGATGCCAAGGAGTAGTTATGACCCTGAAACTTATTTTGAATTTACTATAGAAGGAAAGAATACATATTCAAAAGATATTTATTATGAGATATTAATTAATCATGGAGATCCACATGGAACTAGAAAAACAAGACTAGATGATAAATTCTTAAGATTTAGACTTGAAGAAATAGTAGATGATGAAGTTACTCCAGTTATAGAAGAAGGAACTTATGAGGAGATAAGTAATACAAAAATATGGGTTAATACAATAAAAGCCAATACTAAAACTAAAACAAGTATTAAATATAGACTATATATGTGGATAACAGATGAAGTTAATATAAGTGCTAGTGGAGATTATACTAATGAAAAATGGAATAATGATGTTTTTGCAAGTATCAAAGTATCAGTTAATGGGGATTTTGAAGAAAAGAAAGTAACAAGTGATATTGGAACTGAGGTCATAAAAGCAACATTAGGAAAAACAAATGGGATAATTGCTGTAAGTGATTCAAATCAAAAAGTAACAAGTGAAAGTGAAGATATAAGAGAATACAGATATTCTGGAACAAGAGTAAATAATTATGTGTATTTTAATTGTGAAGAAGGGGAACTTCAAAATGCAGATAATTGCGAAAAGTGGCGAATAATTGGAGTATTTGAAGATGAAAATGGAGCGGAACATTTAAAAATAGTAAAAAATGAAGTACTAGAATATTCTGATTTTCCAGAAACGTATACAGTAAATGGAACAGAATATAAAATAAAAACAACAACTAGTAATAACTCTGTTTATTGGAACAATAATAAAATAGGATATAACAACAACTGGGCAACAGCAGGACTTCAATATTGGTTAAATAGTGAACACGATGATACAGAAACGCAAGGGTACTTAAGTAATTTGAAAATATCAGCTAAAAGTATGATAGAAGAAAAAGCAAAATACTACTTAGGAGCTGTAACGTATGTTTATACTGTTGAAAATGGTTATATAGTTGTTGATAGTGGAATAAGAGATACACCAAACGAAGCCTACAAAAATGAAAGAACAACAGAATGTACTGGAGGAAAAGGGCCAAGTACAAATAGTAGTAAAAGTGCAGTAGAAGGAAATAATAGTTGTCGAGTATGGGCAAATAATAGTGCAATCTGGGAAGGAAGCATAGCACTTTTATATCCAAGTGACTTTGGTTATAGTGCAGATAGTAGTTATTGGGATACAATCCTAGATGAAACATTTAGATCAAGTGCAAGTGTTAAAAGTTGGCTACAAATGGGAGCAAATCATAAAAGTTACGAATGGCTTTTGTCACCTGCCTCAAATGGCACTGAGCGTGTTTTTTACTGGGTCTATGATGGTATTTGGAATTGGAGCTACTTGAGTGCCGTTGATGTTGACTTTGAAGATTCTAAAGCTTTTAGTGTTCGTCCTTGTCTATATCTAAAATCAGAAGTTAAAATAGTTAAAGGAGATGGAACTGAAAAAAATGCTTATCAACTTGAAATCTAGCAATGCTAGATTTTTTCATGTCTAAAAATGTAAAATTATAATTCTTTTATAAAACATAGAAAAAAAACATGATATAATGTTCTTGAGGTTATATATGATAAAAATAATAAAAGATTTAGAAATCAATTACGTTCAATATGGTAAAGGTGATGATGTTGTTCTTCTTCATGGTTGGGGACAAAATATTGCCATGATGGATCCAATTGGTAAGAATTTATCGAAAGATAAGAGAATAACAATTTTAGATTTTCCTGGCTTTGGTAGTAGCCAAACTCCCAGTTTTGCTTATACTATATATGATTATACAGACCTTTTGAAAGAATTTTTAGATGAGTTAAAAATAAAAAATCCTATTTTAATAGGTCATTCCTTTGGAGGCAGAGTTGCTATTTGTTATGCAGCTAAATATAATGCTAAAAAACTAGTATTACTAGCAAGTCCCTTTAGAAGTTTAGAAAAAAAGGGTTTAAAAGTAAAAATATTAAAAACTCTAAAAAAAGTTAAATTTTTAAATGGAGTTGCTGAATACATGAAACGCCATATGGGAAGTGATGACTATAAAGCAGCAACAGGCGTTATGCGAGATATATTAGTTAGTACAATTAATACTAATTTATCAGAAGATGCTAAAAAAATTAAAATAGAAACTTTACTCATTTGGGGTGAAAATGATGAAGCAGTTCCAATAAGTGAAGCAAAAGTCTTAGAAAGTTTGATTGAAAATTCAGCTTTAATAACATTACCTGGTACCCATTATTGCTATTTAGAAAATTTAGGACAAATTATTAGTATATTAAATCATTTTATATAGAGGAGGGATATTATGTATATTTATCTATTTGTTTATTTAGTTTATATATTTTATAAAAGTAGAACTTCACTTTATATGTTACAACAAAACTTATATAATGAAAATAAACGTTATTTAAGATGGTGTGAAAGAAATAAAAAACGAATTTTTAATTCGATTGATTTCTTACCACTCATTTTATCAATTTTTCTATTTCTATCTAATGAATCATTTATAGTTGAAGTAATATATGTCTCAATAATGATAATTTATATAATCGGAATATATGATGAATATCATAAAAATCAAGATAATCAAAATAAAATTAAATTTAATATTACAAGTAGGATTAAAAGACTTTATCTAACAGAATTTATAATTATTGGAATATTATTTGGAATACTCTTATTAACTAAGTTTTCAGGAATAGTTTTAATAATTTTAACACTTATAATTGCATTTTTATATTACTTTATATACTTAATTAATATATTAAATAAACCAATTGAAAAGTTAATATATAATCACTATTTCAAAATGGCTAAAGATAAATTAGATTCAAATTCTAGGTTAAAAGTAATTGGAGTAACGGGAAGTTATGGAAAAACAAGTAGTAAAAATATATTAAGTCATGTTTTAAGTTGTAAGTATATAACAAGACCAACTCCTAAAAACTTAAATACTCCCTATGGATTAATGATAACAATTAATAACTATTTAGATAAATTTGATGAAATATTAATTGCTGAAATGGGGGCTTATGTTAAAGGAGAAATTAAAGAATTATGTGATTTTGTAAAACCAAAATACGGAATATTAACAATAATTGGGGAAGCACATTTAGAAACTTTTAAAAGTAAAGAAAATATTTGTAAAGCTAAATTTGAACTTATTGAATCATTACCAGAAGATGGAGCATGTGTTTTAAATTTAGATGATGAATATCAAGTTAATTATGTTAAAAATGAATTAAAAAATAAAGTTAAAATTATTTGGATTGGGGTTGATAACCCTGATGCCAATTTCAATGCTACTAATATTAAAAGTGATAAAAACGGGACTTGCTTTGATATTATTTATAACAAAGAAACTTATCATGTTGAAACTAAGTTATTAGGGCTACATAATGTATATAATATTTTAGCAAGTATTGCCTTAGGGCATGAACTTAAAGTTGAAATACCTGATATGATAAGAAAAGTTAAATCTATTTTACCAATTGAACATCGACTAGAAATTAAGAAACTAAGAGATATAGTAATGATAGATGATGCGTATAACTCAAATCCAGTAGGAGCCAGGAATGCTCTTGAGGTTTTAAAAATGATGGATGGAATAAAAGTTGTTGTTACACCAGGAATGATTGAACTTGGAGATAAAGAAGAAGAATTAAACTATGAGTTTGGTAAAGAAATTGCAAGTGTTGCTGATTATGTTATTTTAGTTGGAGAAAATAAAACTTTAAATATTAAAAAAGGTATTCTTGACGGGGGTTTCAAAGAAAATCGAATTATGGTTTTAAATAAAGTAACAGATGCCTTTAGAGAACTTGAAAAAATTAAAGGACGATATTCAGAAAAAGAAGTTTATGCTTTATTTGAAAATGATTTACCTGATATTTATAATGAAGGAGGAAATAAAAAATGAAAATTAAGTTAGGTGTTATTTTTGGGGGACGATCAGTTGAACATGAAGTTAGTATTATAACAGCTATACAAGCAATTAATAAAATTGATTTAGTAAAATATGAGGTTGTACCAATTTACATTGCTAAAGATGGTCGATGGTATACCGGAAGAATGCTTTTAGATATTGAAATTTATAGTGATATGGATTTACTTAAACGTTATGCTAAAGAAGTTGTTTTATATAATCGTGATGGAAGATTTGTTTTACAAAATAAAAAAGGTTTATTTAAGCAGGTTGTAAACGAAATCGATATGGCTTTTCCAATTATGCATGGAACCAATGGGGAAGATGGAACTTTACAAGGATATCTTGATACAATAGGAATCCCTTATGCAGAATCTGCTGTTTATGCTAGTGTTGTTGGACAAGATAAAATTTTCATGAAACAAATATTTAAAGAAAGTGGAGTTAATATAGTTAAATATAAATGGTTCTTTGATACCGATTATACTAATGATACAGATAAAGTTATTCATGATATTGAAAAACTAGAGTATCCTTTAATTGTTAAACCAGCAACTCTAGGGTCAAGTGTTGGAATAGAAGTTTGCCATAATCGGATGGAACTTGAAAGTGCCATTATGGAAGCTATTAAATATGATAATAAAATTTTAGTTGAAGAAGTTGTACAAAACTTAAAAGAGGTTAATATCAGTGTTCTAGGAAACTATGAACATCAAGAATTAAGTGTAATTGAAGAAGTTGGAGGAGAACATGAATTATTAACTTATGAAGATAAATATATTGGGGATAAGAAAATGAAAGGCAAAGCTGGAAGTAAAGGAATGGCTAGTGCTAAAAGATTAATTCCAGCTGATATTCCGGATAACCTTGCTAAAGATGTAAGAGAGATGGCAATTAAAGCTTTTAGATCTCTTAACTCAAGTGGAGTTGTTCGAATTGACTTCTTAATTGATGAGAAAGAAGGGAAGATTTATGCTAATGAGATTAATAGTATTCCAGGTTCATTATCATTCTATTTATGGGAGAAAACAGCTAAACCTTATCCAGAATTATTAGATGATGTTATAAATTTAGGAATTGTTAGTTATAAAAATAAAAAAGCTAAAACTAATACCTTTGATACTAATATTTTAGAAGGTTTCAATGGTGCGAAAGGACTAAAAGGAATAAAAAAATGAAAAAAGTTATTTTAACAATTTTAGATGGATATGGATTAAGTGATAAAAGAGAAGGAAATGCAGTTAAACTTGCTAATACTAAAACTTTAGATAAAATATTTGAAGATTACCCTTATACAACTATTAAAGCAAGCGGCTTGGATGTTGGGCTTCCAAGTGGACAAATGGGTAATAGTGAGGTAGGACATACCAACATTGGAGCCGGAAGAATAGTTTATCAAGAATTAACAAGAATTAATAAAGATATTGAAGATAAAACTTTCTTTCAAAATGAAGAAATTATTAAAACTATTAACTATGCTAAAAATAACAATCAAAAATTACATTTAATGGGATTATTATCAGATGGTGGAGTTCATAGTCATATTAATCATTTATTTGCAATTTTAGATTTATGTCATGAATTAGATTTTAATAATGTTTATGTTCATGCTATATTAGATGGACGTGATACTAGTCCAACAAGTGGAATTAACTATTTAAAAGAATTATCAGAAAAACTTAATAGTTTAAATTTTCCAAAACTCTCAACTATCATTGGCAGGTTCTATGCGATGGATAGAGATAAACGTTATGAAAGAATTGAAGAGGCATATAAATTATTTACAACTGGTGAAGGAATTAAAACAGATAATTTTGAAGAAACAATAAAAAGTATGTATCAAGATAATGTAACTGATGAATTTATGAAAGGGATACTTGTTAATGAGTTAGGTTTAGTAGAAAAGAGAGATGCCATAATTTTCTATAACTTTAGACCTGATAGAGCAAGAGAAATTACAAGAAGTTTTGTTGATAAGGATTTTCCTTATTTTGAAAGAGAAAATTTAAATATATATTATACTTGTATGAGAGAATATGATAAAACAATAACTGGTGTTAATATTATCTATAAAGATGAAGAAATTAAAAATACTTTAGGAGAAGTAGTAAGCACTAACAATTTAAACCAACTTCGAATTGCTGAAACGGAAAAATATGCTCATGTAACATTCTTCCTAAATGGAGGAGTTGAAACGGAGTATAAGGGTGAAGATAGAATCTTAGTTCCATCTCCAAAAGATGTTAAAACCTATGATTTAAAGCCCGAGATGTCAGCACGAGAAGTTTGTGATAAAGTTCTCGAATCTTTAGATAGAAATTACTATGACTTAATTGTTTTAAATTTTGCTAATCCTGATATGGTTGGACATACAGGAAATTTAGAGGCTGTTATCAAAGCCTTAGAAGTAATTGATTCTTGTATGGAAAAGATACTAGAAAAAGTATTTGAAAAAGATTATGCTATGATTGTAACAGCAGATCATGGTAACTGCGAATGCATGATTAATGATGATGGTAGTATAAATACGGCTCATACAACGAATTTAGTTCCTCTTGCTTTAATAAATTATAAAGATGTTAAATTAAACCCAGGACGCTTATCTGATATTAGTCCAACTATTTTAGATATCTTAGATATTAAAAAGCCAGATGAGATGACGGGAGAAAGTTTAATAAAAAAATAAAAAATTGGTGTTGAGCCAATTTTTATTCGTTTATTTCTTTAATAGCTTCAGTTGGGCAACCTTCTATAGCTTCTTTAACAGCTTCTTCATCATCTTTAGGTACAGTATCAACTTTTACATGACTTACATCTTCAACTTCAAATACCTTAGGACAAACACTAGCACAATAACCACAACTAATGCATAAACTTTCATCAACTTCTACTTTCATGATTTATACCTCCAATTCCATTATATTAAGAAATTAAATAATTAGCAAGTATTTTTTTACCCTGTCAACAAAAAAATGTTGACAAGCATAAAATTTTAATATATAATTATAACCAAGAAAGGAAGTGTTATATATGGCAGTTAAATTAAGACTTAAAAGAATGGGAAGCAAAAAGAAACCAGTATACAGAATTGTTGCTATTGATTCACATACAAAAAGAGATGGTGAATATATAGAATTAGTTGGAACTTATAATCCATTAACAAATCCTGCAACTGTTAAAATAAGTGAAGAAGTTGCCTTAAAATGGTTAAAAAATGGAGCTATTCCAAGTGATACAGTTCGTAACTTATTAAGTGATGCTGGAATTATGAAAAAATTCCATGAAACAAAAGGTGAGTAAAAATGGATTATGTTAAATTAACTGAAAGACTAATTAAAGCTTTAGCTAAAAATGAAGACATGGTTACAGTTAAAGAGTTTCCAAGTGAAGATCCTAATCGCATTGAAATTGAAGTATTAGTTCAAGAAGAAGATTTGCCAAGAGTAATTGGTAAAGGTGGAAAAAACATAAATGCTGTTCGAACTATTTTAAAAGCAAGCAGTAATTTACATGATCACAAGTACATTAAATTAAATGTTGAAAATTTTTAACTAGTTTTACTAGTTTTTTCTTTATTTATTTTCAAAAATAGTATATAATCTTGAGTTTGACAGTTTAAAATTGAAAAATTGCCCTCAAACTTATATTGTATAAGGGCGAAATGAGTAA
>CANRIE010000100.1 GCA_947630585.1 uncultured Bacilli bacterium
TATCACTTATGATTAAACTATGAAGTTTTACTTTAACTGCAATAGCTTCCCCATAAGTTGCTTCATTATCAAGCCAATTTTCACTTATTAAAGTAAAATTAAGAGCTTTTTCTAGATCTTCTAAAGTATATTTATTATATGTTGTTGGTTCATAATTATCTAAATTAGGGTCAACAAATGAAGAAATATATTGAGCTATTAAGATACTTTCTGTAAAATTTCCTTGACTATCTATGTTAAAGCATTCACGAAATTTTCTTGTATATCCTGCTCCTTGAATTACTGCTTCCATATTAAATTCCTTAGTCGTACAAGTATTAAAAATAGCAAATATATCATTTCTTTTTGTACCAGGCATTTTATTTGAATAAAATATTTGAAGCATAGCTTTAGCCATAATATGATTTTTATATCTATAGCTTTTTTCATCATCAAGAGAAAATATTCTTGTTAATTTAACCATCCTTTCTAGTAATGTTAATTGACTTACTCTCTCAACCTTTAATAAAAGAGCTAAATCATCAATATTTAAAAGCCACACTGGAATACTTAATTTTTCAAAATTATTATAAGAACTTGTTGTAATAACTTTAAAGTGGTAATTAGGATTAATTTGATTTAAGTTATTAAAAGCACTCATATATTCACCATTATTATCAAATATTATAACTGTTGCTTTATAAGGATAAAAATTAGGTGTTTGAAAAACTGATTGTAATAGTTTTGTTGTTCCATAACTTTTACCACTTCCAGAGTTACCTAATATCGTTAAGTGATTGCTAAATATATTATTAATACTCATATAAACTGGTTTATTATTATAAAATGGACTAACTCCAATTGTTATATTTCCATATTCATTAGAACCTGTTATCATTAAATTTTCTTTTTCATTAAGAAATCTAATTTTAGATGTTAAACTAGGTTTACTAATAATACCACCTTGAAATTTATTATCAATTATTTCTCCTATGAATCTCACTTCAATTACATCATCACGAACATATTCAACTTCTGATACTACTTGTCTTGCTCCTTCAACAAAAACTAAATGTTGATCAAGTAAATTCGTTTTAATATCTTCCCCTACTTTAATATGAGCTCCATGATCACTTATATAAACGATTTTTTCAAACATAAACATCCTCCTTATTCTTTTTTAAATTAAATCTTCTAATTCTTTTACTATGTTTTTATTATTAATCTTCTTAATTATATCATTAATTTTTTGTTTTTTGTAGTATAATTTTAATTTTTCTTCATAATCTAGTAATTTTTCTTTTGTTAAATTTAATTGTCTAAAAATAGCATTCCGGCTTACTTTATATTTTTCACTTATTTCACTATAAGATAAATTATTAAAATAATATTCTTTAAAATATGTTTGTTGTTTATTTGTTAACAACTCTCCATATAAATCATATAAATTATTTAAATATAGTAATTCTTCCATTTACATCATATCCTTAAATAAACCATAGATATATTTTTCAATATCAAAACTTTGTAAATCATCTATTCTTTCGCCTAGCCCTATATATTTAACTGGTATATCTAATTCTTCTTTAATTGCAAGAACTATTCCTCCTTTGGCTGTTCCATCAAGTTTTGTTAAAACGATTCCTGTGATATCTGTAATCTCTTTAAAGTTTTTAGCTTGACTTATTCCATTTTGTCCGGTTGTCGCATCAATTACAAGTAGAGTTTCTTGTGGAGCTCCTTCAATTAAGTTATTAATTACTTTATTCATTTTTTCAAGTTCTTTCATAAGATTAACTTTATTTTGAAGTCGTCCTGCCGTATCTACTAAGATAACATCGATGTTCTCACTCTTTGCTTTTGTAATCCCGTCATAGATAACACTTGATGGGTCACTACCTTCTTTGCCTTTTACAAACTTGCAATCAACTCTTCTACTCCATTCTTCAAGTTGTTCGATGGCTCCTGCTCTAAAAGTATCTCCTGCAACCATCATAACACTTTTTCCCTCTTTTTTTAATTTACTTGCAAGTTTTCCAATGGTTGTTGTTTTCCCAACTCCATTTACTCCAACAAATAGAATAACTGTAGGACCATCAGTGTTAAACTTAATTTTATTTGTTAAAATAGAATTATCAACATAAATAATAAATAATTCATCAACAATTACTTCTTGTAAGTAATTTAAATCCGTTATATTTTCACTTTTAACTCGTTTCTTTAATCTTTCAATGAATGATAAAACCGTATTAACTCCTATATCAGCCATAATTAAAATATCTTCTAATTCATCAAAATATTCATCAGTAATTTTCTTGGTTTTACTATTTAAAATCATTAACTTATTAACAAAGTTAGTTCTCGTTTTACTTAATCCTTCATCATATAACTTAATTTCTTCTTTTTCCTCTTTTTCAACCTTATTATCCTTCTTAAATACATTTTTAATTTTATCAAATATTCCCATATTCTCCTCCTTCTTTAATTCAATTATACTATAAAATTAATAAAATTCCTATATATTTTACTTAAATAAAACAGGGTTTTTCATCCCTGTTAATATTATTAATCTTCATTTACATTAATACTCTTATAATTACTAATCATTCCATCACTATCTTTAATCCAAACATAATATTTTTTATTTTTAATTATTGAAGTAGATGCTTCATTATCATTTAAATCATTCCAACATAAGGCATTAGAATTAGGTCTACTTCTAGTTGTTTTTACACAATATTCTACTGAATTTCCAGAAGTTTTAATAAATAATTTATCTTCTTTAATAGTTATTTCTTCTATTTTAGCTGTCATATCTTTATCATCTTTAGCAAAATAAGAATTACTTTCATAATCAGGCATTAAATTAATCGCTGTAACTGTTGTAAAAACAAATAATACAAATAATCCTGCTATAATTATAAATGTTGATGAATTAGTATCATTATTAGATTTATTTAGCATTTTTTACCTCCGTATAATCTTTAAATAATTTAACATATATAGGTTTTATAAATTCTCCAATTATAAATGTTAAAAAACATATTCCTAAAGTTATTAAAACATCAATTAAAGTTATTCCTTTAACTATAAAGAATTGAGACAAGCTAGTTGTTAAAACTAATATTTGAATTATTGTAATTACTAAAATTCCTAATGTTAGTTTTTTATTATCAAATATATTTTTATTTAATACAGAACGTTTTAAACTTCGGCAAGAAAATGCATATAATAATTCATTGGCAATTAAATATATAAACATTAATGAACTTGCTATATTTATATTTTTAGTTTTAGAATAAAAGATAAATATCATTAGCATTATAATTGATTTTAGAATTGCACTTATAGCAATTTTTGCTGTTAAAAATGGTGTAAAGAAAGTTGAGTTAGCATGATTAGATGGAATATTATCCATAACATCACTGTCAGCTTTTTCAAAAGCAAGCATTATAGCTGGAATTGAATCAGTTACTAAATTTAACCAAAGTAATTGTAAGGTTGTAAACATTTCCATATTTAATAGCATTGATACAAATACAAGAATTACTTCAACAATATTTCCAGCTAATAAATATAATATTACTTTTTTAATATTAGCAGTTATTCGTCTTCCTTCTTCAACTCCATCAACTATAGTTGAAAAACTGTCATCTACTAATATACAATCAGCAACTTTTTTAACAACTTCAGTTCCCGTTATGCCCATTCCAATTCCAATATCAGCTTTTTGAATAGCTGGAGCATCATTTACTCCATCCCCTGTCATTGCAACTACTAAACCTTGACTTTGTAATGATTCAACTATTCGAAGTTTTGTATTTGGAGAAATTCTAGCATAAACTTGATAGTATTTAACAGCTTCTTTTAATTCAGCATCTGTCATTTTATCTACTTTCTTGCCTTCAATTGCTTTATCGCTAACATCGATAATACCGACTTCTTTTGCAATAGCAGTTGCTGTATTAAGACTATCTCCTGTAATCATAATTGGCTTTATTCCTGAATTTTTACATATTGATATTGCATTAGGTACACTATCTCTTGGAGGATCCATCATTCCAATAAGACCAATAAATATCATATCTTCTTCAGGATTTTCAACATTTACTTTTTTATATGAAAATGCTAATAAACGTAATGATTTAGATGATTGTTCTTTTTCAATTTCAAATATTTTATTTTTATATTCCGAAGTCATATTATAAGTTTTTCCATTTATAATATATTTTGTACAATTATTTAAAATTGAATCTAGACTTCCTTTTGTAAATGAATATTTTACTCCATCAACTTCATTGATAGTACTCATCATTTTCCGATCAGAATCAAATGGGAATTCTTTAATTCTTGCTTTATTATTAACTAAGCAACCAACTTTTTCTAAGTATTTATAAATTGATACTTCTGTTTCATCTCCAATATATATATCATTGTTTTTAGAAACATTTTGACACATACTAGCACATAAATTTAATAAATCAGCATCGGGAATAGTATCATCATCAGTATATAAATTATCGTTAACATAAATTGATTTTACTAACATTTTATTTTGAGTTATAGTTCCCGTTTTATCTGAGCAAATTACATCAGTTGAACCTAATGTCTCAACCGATGCCATCTTTCTAATTATTACATTTCGTTTAGCCATAGCTGTCATTCCAACTGATAAAATAATCGTAATAATAGATGACATCCCTTCAGGAATAGCAGCAACTGCTAAAGAAATAGAAAGCATCAAAATATCAAAGAAATCATTTTTCATAACAAGACCAACAATCATCATAACAATGATAATTGCTAAGATAATATAAGTTAATACTTTACTTATCTTATTTACTTTTTTCTGTAAAGGGGTAATATCACTTTTTTTATTTATTAAACTATTAGCAATTTTTCCAAGTTCAGTATTCATAGCCGTTGCAACTACAACAACAAAGGCATGACCATTAGTAACATTACAACCAGCATAAACCATATTTTTTCTTTCATATAATTCTTTTTCACAATTTATATTTTCATTATCTTTTTTAATAGACTTAGATTCTCCAGTAAGAGTTGATTCATTAACTTCTAATCCATCAGAACTTATAACTCTTGCATCAGCTGAAACATAATCCCCAGCTTCTAACTCTATTATATCTCCAACTACTACTTTTGTAACATCAATAGTTTGTTTTATTCCATCTCTAATTACATTGGTATTAGTAACAAACATTTTATTTAATTCTTCTATTGCAACATCAGCCTTTTTTTCTTGAATAAAACTTAATATTGCATTAATTACAACTATTACTATAATAATTATTGAATCAATATATGATTCATGTCTTATATAAGAAATAGCAAACGAAAAAAGGGAAGCTAAAATAAGTAAAATAACCATAAAATCAAAGAACTGATTGAAAAATAAAACTAAATTAGATTTTTTCTTACGTTCAGTTAATTTATTTTCACCATCTCTTTCTAATCTTTTTTTAGCCTCATCAGAACTTAATCCTTTAATATTAGTTTGTAATCTTTTATAAATTTCTTCAACTTCTTCATTGTAACCATTTAATTTTTTTTCTTCTTTCATAACTCCTCCTATAAATCAACTAAATATGATGCAACAAATAGAGCTATTAACCCTAAAATTGCAATAATTACTAATACAATACTTACATTTATCAAAACATAATAACTACTTTTTTGTAATATACATCCACATGTCCTACAATATATATCATTATCTCTAACATCATTTTTACAATTATAACATTTTTTCAAATATATCCCAACTTTTCCTTTATAATTTTAATAATTTCATTACTACTATTTTTCATTGTATCACCATGTAAATAATAATCATGAATAGCTTCAGCTATAATTTCATCAGCAATTAAATTATTTTTATCATCAAGTGCTGCAGCATAATTTGATATGCTAATAGCAAAACTAGATATATCTAAATTAGTATTATATTGAAGATTATAATTTGTTAAAGCTTCATTTATTATATTTTTGGAAAATTCTCCATTATCATACTCTTTCATAATAAAATCAATTGTATTATAATTATCCAAAGTTATATATGTGATATTAGTTAAATTATGTTCTTTTAAAAAAGCTGTAAATGATATATAATGACCAATTTCATGAGCAATGATACTTTCCCACGTTGCATCATTTACATACCAATTATCTCCTATTACTTCTTCGAATTTTTTTTCTAATATATCTTCATTTAAAAAATAATAACTATTAAGTAATATTTGAGTTTTATTAACCTTATTATATTTTTTTATATTATCATTAATATTTACAAATTGGTACATTGGTTGAAATCTTGCTATATAAAAAGAATCTTTAGGTGGATTAGTAATCGTTATATTAGTTAATGTACCTTTAATATTAGGAAATAAATCATACATTTTAGCAATAACATTTTTTATTTTTAAAGCCTCATTTAAAGGCATATCACAAAAAAGAACACTAGGTATTAAATATTCATTTTCAAGCTCATATTCAAGTTTTGATAATTGATTATCTTTATAACACATATATGATTGTTTATTAAAATCTTTTTTTATAAATTCAATAGCATCTTGATAAGAATTAATTTTTTCATGACTATATTTGTTATCGGTTTTTATAACTGATGAATTATAACCATATATATAACTTGTAAACTGTTTTTTTAAATATGTAATTGGTTTAAGTAAATCTTGGCCTCTAATAAAAGTCATTATACAAAAAATAATAACTCCAAAACATAATAAACTTATTAAAATAGAAAAATGTTGTTGTTGTTTTATAGACGAACCATTAATTATCATCTTAACATTGGATTTATCTTTTAAAAACATATATCCATGAGATGTCCAATGACCACAAATTGGACAAAAATTATCATCATTTTCGATCTCAGCTTGACAATGAATACATTTCATATCACACCACATCACCTATCTCAATACTATTGTATAGATTGATTATATCATAAATTCGATTAAACGTACATATTTTTTT